>JAITIP010000021.1 GCA_031279415.1 Candidatus Endomicrobium procryptotermitis
ACAAAATTTATAAGTACGCTGCCATTATAGCAGCGTCAGCTGCTATAGTTTTAGCGTTGAAATGAAGAGGTATTAAAAGGATAAAAGAAAATCTTTAATGTGGGAGGTGAAAAAATGAATTTATTAAATGTGCTTGGTGGCGTGTATAATTTTTGTTTTGGCGTAAAAACAAAATCTAAAGAAAAAGGAAAGCCCAAAGACGAAAGGATTATTATTATGGGTGACAGCAAGGTAATTGTAGTTGACAAACAAGCGAAAACCCTAATAACGATGGGTTACAAAAAGGTATAAGAAATGAAAATATTGATTAAGCGGTTTGCATTTAAAGAGAATTACACTATTGGTAAACTGTATGCCGATAACATCTATACATGCGATACCCTTGAAGACGAAGTTAGAGAGCCAAAAATTCAAGGTATTACCGCAATACCTGCGGGGAAATATTTAAGCAATTTGACATGGTCTGCTCGGTTTAAAAGCTATCTGCCGATAATAGAGAATGTGCCGAACTTTGAAGGGATAAGAATTCACGCAGGAAACACAGCTTCAGACACTGAAGGCTGCATTTTGGTCGGGAAAAATGAAGTAAAGGGAAAAGTCCTTGAAAGCAAACAAACCCTTGAAAAAATTGTCGTACTATATAAAGAAGCAATAAACAGAAACGAAATTATTGAGGTAGAGATAAAGTAATAATTGCAGGCCTCAACATATTTTTAATCCTTAAAATTCTATTGATTAAATTCTAAAGAAAAAAAATAGAATTTTTATAGAATTTTTTTTACAAAGGAACAAACAAACGCACAAACGTTTAGCGGCTGAAAAAAGGTGCTAAACAACCTTTCAAATAAAGTTTAGCACCCTTTGAAAAAAAATCAAGGAGAAAAAAATGAAAGATAAAAAAGAAGTAAAAAATAAAATATACTTACAAGACTAAAATAAGACTAACTATATAGTGAATTTGTCCTGTCTCCCCGATATTTATATATGCTTGGTAAATTTCCACATTTATCAAGCATTTTTTATTTTATAGTCGAACGTGAGGTTTAGCAGCGGATGAATGTTGTTTAATGGGGTATCAAGAAGTTAAGAAAACTGGACAAAAATTAAAAGATAGAAGCTTTTGCTTTTTATATTAAAATATTGACTGCAGCATGTCTTTTATATTTCCTATTCCATAAATATTTGGAATAGCCGAAACATTTTTTGGGCTAAAAATTTCACTGTTTATTGAAGGGTTGAACTGAATCGAATGAATTTTTATATTCGATTCTATAGTTTGTTTGTCACCGGTTTTTTTCCGTATTAGCAACTGTATGGTAAAAGGACCTGTATATTTGTCTACTTTCTTATAGTTTGACAGTTCCGTTACTATCAGCATTTCTTCGGTTGAAATTATGCTTTTAAGTAAATTGTATGTTTTCTTTTCAACATAAAATTTTCTGTTTATCCCCATGCCGTTATCTTCAATGGCATAACATTCGCTTCCGTTGACGGTTTCCATTTTTTCTTTTAATACTGCATGAAGAGTAAACGAATCTATATTTTTAATATTTGAACTGATTTCGTCTATAAGAGACGTACCGAAAGAGAGAAAAGTTTCTCCTTGATTATAACTCATATACGTATCCGATGAAGTGAAAATCGTAATAATGTTTATTGTCTGTCCGGAAGTATCTTTTGTGGCAGTTTCTTCACGATATTTGTCGTAGGCAAAATAAGTTTTGCTTCTTATAGACATTCCATTTGAAATCTGAGTTGATGTAAGTTCTTTATCTATTATAATGCTTTTGTATTTGCCTATATAACTTTTCTCAAGAATTTTCTCATAAATTGAGGACGGCGTTTCCTTGTCTGACGCCATAGCGAAAGAAAATGTCATTACCGTTAAAATAAGCACTAAAAATAGTTTTTTCATTTTTCTTCTCTTAAATATACATAATATAAAAATGTTTGCCAGCTTTTTTGATAGATGTACCAATTAGATATATATATACTGATTGAAAGAGCCAATAAAAAAGGGCAGAGTCATTAAAACTCTGCCCTCTTGAAAGAAAAAATTATTCGTAAATTATATCGTCAAGATACATGACAAATCCATTTGGATTGTCGTCTTTTGATGCTGCCCAGCAGAAGCCACCGATTATATGAGAAAGATCTTTATCTTTAAGATCAATCGTATATTTCTGCCATTCTTTTGTAAGCTCTATAGGTCCGATAGACTGAGAATCTGTATCGGGAAACTCTCCAGTTATTCCGCCGACTTTAAATTCTGCTATTTTCTCTCCGCCTACAGCTCCGCGTACCCAGAACGTAAGTTTTGTCGCTCCAGTTAAATCGTATCCGCCTTTCTTTTCACCCCAGTTATTTGCAGGTTGCTGCCAGTAAATTCCCGCCCAGCCCGCGCCCTGTGTCATTTTTGCGCTATAAGTAAGTTTTATACAATAATTTCCGCTTCTCGGCGATTCTGTGTTGGCAAGATTGATTTTAAGATCGCCGTAATCTCCCATCCATCCTGAAGGGGCATAGTGATTTTCCTTAGAGGCATTTTCCACATAGACTGCAAAAGGTTTAAACGTTGAAGCCGATGATTTTGCTCTCTGAGCGAATGCAACTGTTGCTGAAGCTGCCACTAATGCTGCCACTGCAAGACATAAAATCTTTTTCATTTTTCTTCTCCTTTGTTTGTTTTAGATGCTTGCGCATCTTCCTAAATAAGACGTATTTTTCATTAAAATGTTACATATATCAATAGTAGAAAATTTGTAAAATAAAATCAATATCTTTTGTCAAACTGTTTTGCTTCATGCTCTTTCAACAGATGAGCGTATATTTTTTTCTGATTTTCATCTAAAATAGTTCTGATATTTTCTCTCATTATATGTAACTGTATTTTTATTGTTGGGTAAACTTGCTTCATTGTATCATTTATTGCAGTTTTATGTTCAGCCAGAATATTGAAAAGCAGGGCTTTCTGCACATCACTTAAACCGAGTTCTTTTGTAAGAGGTTCCAATTTTTCAAAGTCATGCTGAAAGTGATATTCGCTTTTATTATGTAGTATGCTTTTACCTATAAAACCGCAGGCAAAGCCGGCAATAAAAATGAGCAAACAAACAAAGAAGGCTTTTGTCTTAAGTGAAACTGCCATTTTTTCTCCTATTCAAATAAAGCTTCTATAATTTTAGCATCTGATATTTTGTTTTGTTTTGCAAAAATATTGCCTTTTAACACATAATTGTTTATTGCTTCCACATTGTCCACATTTGAACATGCGGTAGTCAAAGGTGTAAAAAAATTAAATGCCGCTATCACTCCGAAAATTAAAATGGAAGCAATTAATGATGTTCTAGCTGTTGCGATAAAATATTCAAGCCAATTCGTCGTAAAATGTCCATTTTTTATTTTTTCCATTATTTTTCTTTCAAAATCCGCAGGTGCTGCCTCTTTATTTAAAAAAGATGTCATCATTTTTGTGTTTTTTAGGCCTTTATATTCTTTTATGCATTTATCACAACTTTGTAAATGTTTTTCTAACATAATTTTTTCATGCTTATACAGATAATTGTCGATATATGCGCTCATATTGATTTTGAATTTTTTACAGTTCATTTTTTTCACCTTTATGTTCTTAAAATATTTTTTAATTTGCTTCTGGCTCTGAAAAGCCACACTTTAACTTTGTCTTGCGATATTTTCATTATTTTCGAAATTTCTTCGTATGACATATCTTCAATATCTCTCAATGTTACTATCATTCTGTATTTATAAGGAAGCTCTATAATTGCTTTTCTAACTTTTAACTGCATTTCTTTACGCATCATGAAATCTTCGATATTTACGTTTTTATCTTCAAATATGTCTTTTAAAGAAACGACAGCATCTTCTTTAATTACAAAATCTAATGACAAAATATTATTTTTTCTTTTTCGAAGACCGTTGTAACATTCGTTTACGGTTATTCTGTATAGCCACGTTGAAAAAGATGATTTTCCTTCAAAAGAATTTAAGTTTAAGTAAATTTTAAAGAAAACATTTTGTGCAATATCATCGCTTTCAGAGTGGTTGCCTGTAAATGAAAAAGCTATATTATAAACTTTATCTTTATACTTTATTATGAACGCTTCAAAAGCTTCCTGCTTGCCTTCTCTAACGAATTTAATCAGGTCCAAATCGCTTAGCATGTCAAACTCTCATTTATTTAGATTCATTTTTCGCAAAAATGTTACATTTTATATAAGAAAATGCCATTCTGTACATAATTATTGCCGCCGCTGCCGCGGCATTTAAAGACTCGGCATTTCCACACATCTCGATTTTAATTAATGCGTTGGCTTTTTTTTGAATTTCCAAACTTAAGCCTTTTGACTCGTTGCCGATAATAATAACACTTTTTGTGGGAAAGACTATGTCTTTCAACCCTGTTTTTGCATCTAATGATGCGGCAAAAATTTTCACTTTTTCTTTTTTCATCAGTTTTATAATGTCTTGGATGTCGCATTCATCTATTATTGGAAGATGAAAAAATGAACCCATTGTGGAACGAATTACTTTGTCGGAATAGATGTCTGCGCTTCCTTTAGAAACAAAAATGCCTTTTGCTCCGAAAGCGTCTGCAGAACGTATTATTGTTCCTAGATTGCCGGGGTCCTGCATCTTTTCTAAAATAATAAAGAAGCCGTCTTCTTTAAAAATGTTTTCAATATCATAAGATTTTTTTTCAATGACTGCTATTATCCCTTGAGGCGTTTGAGTTGATGAGAGTTTTTTGAAAAGAGAGTCAGCAATTATGAATGATTTGATGTTTGTTTTAAACTGGTTTTTTTTTGAAAAGGTTTTTGATATAAAAAAACTGTCGATATGCCAATTTCCGCTTATTTCTTCGGTCTGTTTTTGTCCTTCAACAAGGAACAGCCCATTTTTCTGCCTGTATTTTTTTTCTTTAAGAGACATCGCTTCTTTAAAGATTTTATTTTGCGCGCTTTCAATAATCATAGTATTATTTTTACCACTTATTTAACAAAAAGGCAATTATTTCTGCAAAAAATAGACAAAAAACTATTTAAAATATATAATATATAGGTTAATTTTGCGGCATGAGATTGCGCTGCTTAATTTAATATGATGATTTTTTCAGCGGGCAGCTTTGTATTTTTGCCGGCAGAGTTTTTGGAAAGATTTTCAACTATGGATTTGTTTGTTATGTGTCTTATAAAAATGCTTGCCTAAACAAAATTCTATCAAAAATGACAATAGTGGATGGAGGAAAAATGAAAAAAATTTTGGCAGCAGTTTTGTGTATGGTTTTTGCCGTATCTTCAACTTTTGCTTTAACTATACTTCCAAAGGTCGGAGCGGATATATCGGGTACTATGAATCATGAAAAGGAACCTGACAAAGAAACAAAGCTTGGATTTACTGTCGGTGCAGAAATGAGAGGAAAAATAAGCAATTATTTCGGCTGGGGAGCCGGTTTGGAATACGCCTTGCCAAGAGGTTTTGCTAAAATAAACGGCGATAATGATTTTTCATTTTTGCCCGTTTATATATCTTTGCTATTTTATCCTTTGGGAGAATGGGACAATGTGAGACCTTACATAAAAGCAAATGCTGGCTACAGCATTTTTGCGACAACTGAAACTGACGGAGATATTTCCGGAAACATTTACTTAAGCGCTGGAATAGGAACTGAATATGAAAATTTTATTGCTGAAGTCATGGCTTCAACTTATGACGGAGAATATGATGGAATGTGGATTTCTTATCAAAAAATAGGTGTTATCTTCGGATATAAATTTAATATTTTTTCAAACTCAGAATGGGAAGAGGAGTAAAAAATAGTCATGAGTATATTTGAGTTTACAAAAACACAGCAATGGCAAAACCTTAAAGCGCATCGAGTGCAAAATAAAAATTTAAGCTTAAGAGATTTATTTAAAGAGTCCGGAAGATTTGATAAATTCTCGGTCAAAGATGATAATCTCGGATTGGTTTTTGACTACTCGAAAAATATTATAAATGATGGTACCTTTCATCTGCTTATTGAGCTTGCAAAAGCGGCGAAAGTAAGTGAATATGCCACCAAGATGTTTTCCGGAGAGAAAATTAATTGGACCGAAAAACGCGCCGTTTTGCATACGGCATTGAGAAATAGAAACAATAAGCCGATATATGTCGATGGCAAAAATGTGATGTTGGAGATAAACGTCGTTCTTGAAAAGATGAAGATTTTTAGCGAAGATATACGAAAAGGAAGACGGCTTGGCGCTACGGGAAAAAGAATTACGGATGTAGTAAATATAGGTATAGGCGGCTCGGATTTAGGACCTAAAATGGTATGCGAAGCATTAAAGTTTTTGGGAAATGTGCTTAACATTCACTTCGTTTCAAATATAGATGGAGCCGATATTCTTGAAACTTTAAAAAAATTAAATCCTGAAACGACGCTATTTATAATCGCTTCAAAAACATTTACCACGCTTGAAACTATTACCAATGCACTAACCGCAAGAGATTGGCTTACCGCGAAGTTAGGCGTAAAGTCCGTAGCAAATCATTTTGCCGCTTTATCGACGAATGTCAAAAAAGTTAAAGAGTTTGGTATAGATGAAAACAATATGTTTGAATTTTGGGATTTTATCGGAGGTAGATATTCTCTTTGGTCAGCCATAGGACTTCCGATAGCATGTTTTATAGGTTTTGACAAGTTTACGGAACTTCTGGAAGGCGCTTATTATATGGACAAACATTTTATTGAAACATCTTATGAAAAGAATGTTCCTGTCATTATGGCGCTGCTTGGAGTATGGTATATCAACTTTTTTAACGCGTCAAGCCATGCGATTCTTCCTTACAGTCAGTATCTCCATAGATTTCCCGCTTATCTGCAGCAAGCAGATATGGAAAGCAGCGGAAAAACTATAAACTTTGAAGGTGACAGAGTTGACTATCAAACCGGGCCCATAATATGGGGGGAACCCGGAACAAACGGGCAGCATTCTTTTTATCAGCTAATTCATCAAGGGACAAAGTTTATTCCATGCGATTTTATAGGTTTTATAAATCCGCCGGAAAAGGTAGGCAGTCATCACGAGAAACTTATGGCAAATTATTTTGCCCAGACAGAAGCTCTTGCTTTCGGGCGGACAAGGGAAGAAGTTATCGAAAATCTGACAAAAAGCGGAACTTCTAAAGAAGATATAAAAATGCTTACGCCTCACAAAATTTTTGAAGGAAACAGGCCTACCAACAGCATTTTAATAAATGAGCTTACGCCTAAAACTCTTGGCGCTTTAATCGCAATGTACGAGCATAAAATATTTACTCAGGGAATAATCTGGAGAATTAACAGTTTTGACCAATGGGGAGTTGAGCTTGGAAAAGTTTTGGCAAATACCATACTTCCGGAGCTTGAAGGAAAAGCTGACAATAAGCATGACGGTTCGACAAAAAATCTCCTAGCAGTCTTTAATAAAAGAAGGAAACAAAATTATTAATAAAAGTCAAACTAAAAATAAAAAAATATTTTTATTACAGAAAATAACTTGTGAAAAAAATGTGAATATTGTAAAAAGTGCTTGTTTGAAAAAGGGTTTTTGTGTATAAATTTAGTATGAGCATAAAAAAGTGTTTATCGGTTATTGTTTGTTTTATAATATTTTCACCTTCATTTGTGAAGGTTGTTTCTGCAAATGAGGTTAGCGTTCTTTGCCTTAACAGCACAATATCCAGCTATTATGCTTCGTTGTCAAAAGTGGCTTTTAAGATGGTAAATGTTATAGCTCAGGACTTTCTTGATATGCAAGCACAGACATCAAAAAAAGAAGCGCCTCCTAAACATGATGGAAAAAATAATAAAGATGACAAAGCTATAGTTTTAGATAATAGTATGCAGAAAACAATGAAAACAAATTTATTGTCCGGGGGGGCTTTATCTTTTGAGGGCGCAAAAGATATTTATGTTTTAAACATAACGGGAGATAGTCATTTTGCTTTTACTGGTTGGATGATTTTATTGTTAATGATGTTTATTTTGTCAGTAAGAAAAAAAGACGACTCCGAAGTATTATCATACTACTTTAAAAATACCCACCCGATCTTATAATTTAAGATCGGGTGTTGTTTTTTATAGGAGGGAAATATGTTTTCTAAAACTTTAAAAAAAATAAGATTGAGTAAAATTACAGCGGTTTTGACTGCCGCGAGTTTTATGCTTTCTGTTTTTACAACGGGAGGCTGGTCGGCGACTGCGCAAATGTCTATGCTCCAGCCGGCAGGCATTGCACCTGCATTGTCATTTTCCGAGAACATAGTTCCTTTTAATATAGGACGGGTTACAGATGTATTAAATACTGGAAATGGAAAAGTAATAGTTAATATTCAGGATTTGCACGCACATGAGGAGACACAGCGCAATATTAATGGCATACTTTCCATTCTCGACGCGAAATACGGGATAAATAAAATATATGTTGAAGGTGCTGCCGGGCAGGTAAGCACTGGGTGGCTGGCCAATATTGAGGATGAAAGTTTCAAAGATGCGGCGATAAATGCTCTTATTAGAGAAGGAGAATTAAGCGGAGCGGAGTATTACTCGATAAAATCTTCAAAAATAAATATTCTTCAAGGTATAGAAAATGCCGAACTCTATATTGAAAATTTTAAACGTCTTGAACAGATTTATAAAAAGCGCGATGAAATCCGGTCTCTCATCCCTGAAATTAACGATTTTTTGAACGTGGTTTCACAAGCATATTACAGCAGAGAAAACCGAAAATTTATAATAACTGTAAATAAGTATAAAGAGGGGAAGATGAAGGCAGACAGATATTTCAGATATCTGCTTGAAAAAGCCGGCAAGAATGAGGTAAATCTTGCAAATTATCCGTCAGTAGTAAGTTTTGAGAAAATAATAAAGCTGCAAGCTTCGATGAGAAATAAAAAGCTTACCGCGCAGATTACGGAATTGATAGGTTTGCTTAAGGAAAAGTTGCCCTACTCGGAGTATAAGAAAATCTCGGATTTGTTCGGGAAGAAAGAGGAAGAAGGGAATTTATCTCTTGCGCTTGGCGATATTTATTATAAGTACGGATTTGTGGGAAAATATAACGAGCTGGAAAAGTTTTTTGAGCTAACAAGCCTTAACCAGAATATCAATCCCATATATCTTGTGCAGGAAGAAAAGAAGCTGACAAAAGAAATTATGTATCGTTTTGCAATGACAAATTCCGAGAGGGAAGTATTGTTTCTTAACGATATGTTTTCAACATTTGAGAACTATCTTAACAATAAAGTATCGGCCAGAGAATATGAATATTTTGAAAAAAACCTGCTGAAATTTAAAATACTGTGGAAGAAATACGTTGACATAGCAGGATTGCCTGAGATTGACAGGTACTATGAATTATTTGACAGGTTTTACAAAGTCAATGTCGAAAGAAATAGATATTTTCTTGAGCAGATAACGGGAAAGCTGCCTAAACAAACTCAAGAAAAAATAAGAACAATCAAAAATCCGGAACAAAAATCGGCATCAAAACTGCTGGAAAATGCAAAAAATATCGATGTGGTAATAACAGGAGGATTTCACACGCATGACCTTGCGAAACTTATGGGCGATAACGGCTACAGTTATATAGTAATTACTCCGAACGTTACACAGGATACGATTGTTTCCAACAAAAACTATGAAATAAATATATTAAAGCAGTCCGCTGTGTTGCAAAATACTTTTAAAGATTTGATTCAAAGCAACACGCTTAATCTGGCCGCAGATAACAGCAATGTAATTGACGTAATAGCTTCGTATGTTACGTCTTTTCTGATTTTACAGACGGCTGATATTGAGGGGAAAATGCAGGAATTTCCCCAAATTTTTGCGCAGATGGTTAAGGATAATGCCAAGCAATTGCATGACAAGTTTAAAGTTGACAATCTTTCTATAGGTGTTCCGGTAAAAGAAGGAGAAGGATATAAAATAACTTTTACTTACACAGATGTTGAGGGCAAAGAACAAATAGCTGTTCATAAAGTATTGCCGCGTCCGCCTGCGATGGATTATAATTCTGAGCAGCAAAAAATCATTAGCGCCGGGTTGTTTATAGCAGGGATAGGAATTGGTTTAGTTTCTGCATTTTTTTTGGCACCGATTTCTGTTCCTACTTTTCTTGCTGCTGAGATTTTTGCAGTAGTGGGGACATATTTTGGCGCTGTTGGATTTATCAAAACCCTTATGGCAAAAAAAGCAATTAATGAGTTTATTTTGTATGTATTTCGTATAGTTCATAAAGTGCCTGATAATCATTCATTTAACTTGAAGATTGCTGAATATCATGTAGGAGAATACATTACAAGAAGTCTTATCAATTCTGATATAAACATGGTTCTGCCGGACAATACTTCTCAGCGCGATTTTTTAATTGATTTTAAGGAGAAAATGTATATTCTCGGTCTTTCCAAAAAAATAGATATTGTAAACAGGTTTGCTAAAAATGTTCCGTCAGAAATAAAAGAAGTTTCGCTGTCTAATATCGCATCAGTTGATCCTGCAAATCCGAATGTAATATATGTAAACCCAATAGCTTTGTATTTTCTTGACAAAAATGCGCCATTAATTGCTCAATCAATAATACTTGATCACGAACAGTCGCACATCAGAGGCAAAGGTGAAATTTTTGCTTACTTTACGGAAAACTTTAGGGTTGCGGCACGAGCCTTTGCGTCTTTATTAAAAACTGAAAAAAATGAAAAAATAAAAATAAGACGCTTATTCTCGGATATACATGCTTTTGATATAATGCATTATGAAGGTATTTTAACTGAAATAGAAGAGCAAAAAAAAGGAAAAGTAGAAAGAATTAGAGCTGATCGTCATCAACAAATACTAGATTTTTTAACAAAGGCAAAAGAATTATTTACTCTCCACTCCTTGCATCCGTCTCTTTTTGCCGAACAGAATAATATTGAGGATATAAAGAAGATAGAAAGTATGATACAAAAGTTGAACGCGGAGAGAGACATAATCCTGCAAAATCCTTATGAGTCTAATAATGCAGAAATTTTAAAAATATTAAAACGCTTTGAGCAAGAACAGAAATGGGAATTATCGCAGAAATATTCTCTGTTCAACAAATTATACGGTTACATGTCAAATGATTTTGAGTTTTTCGGTGAAATATTAAAAATTAGGTATAAGGTCAGTGAAGCAGATGTAGATGAGTTGATACGACTTGATAAAGAGATTACTCTTCTTGAAGCGGGAATAAGAACAGAAGAAGTAATAGGAAAAAAAGAAGAACGAATAAAGAAGATACAAGAAATTAAAAATAATATAATATTTTTTGATTTGGGTATAGAAATAGATAGATTTACAAGTAATCCTATCAATGACAATAACAAAAAAAGTTTTCTGAACGTGGTAAAATTATATAAGAATTTGGCCAGAAGCATAATGAATAGAAAGAAAGCAGAAGTACCTCTGTTGACAACTGCCATGTACAGACTTGCTAATATTCGTAGATCTATAGAAGAAAATGGATTACCATATGATGAGGAATTAAAAAAAATTATAGACCAGTTGGACGCTGATATTAAAAACTTTAACTCCAGACCATCCTACCTTACTGCGGATTCGACGAAAGAAGCGTATATACAAAAGTTGAGCAGGGTTTTTGGCAGGAGTTGGGCGGAAAAGATAGCGAATTCAAAGATAGGGTACAGAATTCTTACGGCCGCCATTGCTCCTTTTATGGAAAGAGGGCAGTTGATGAGAATATTTGATGCTTTCAGAGCGTCGAAACAGGAGGGGCTGACAGAAGAAGAAATCGTAAAGAGAAACGAAAAGGCAGCCGCAGCGTTGGAGGATTTTCTTAAAGGGCATGAGAATTATGCTGAAGGTGTGAAAGAAAAATATAAAGAAGGAGCTATGGGTATAATCAATGCTTCGTTGTCAGCTTATAATGCGGCGTTGAAAATTACGGGAATAAGAGCAATAGCGGGATTAACGGCAAATATTGCAAATATTTTATCCCATATGGTATGGAACATAAAGGCTAAAAAGCATATCATGACAGCGGATATTCCTCCGGTGGACCCGAAAACAAAGTATTTTGTAGATAAATTTTATGACACTAAAATCGAAAGAGATGACACTTTTCTCGGCTCTTTATACGAACATTTTGCGGAACTTGATAAGACATTAAAAAAGCTTCGACAGGCAATAGAAAACTTTGACGACACAGAAGCCTCTGAGGACGCTTTGAAAAATGCTATTGCGGGCATGAAGATTGATCCCCTTGTTGACTATCGCGATAGAGTTACATATCTATTAAAATACGTGAAAAAAAGAAGTTTGGATGAAGCTTTCAAGAAACTCGGATGGAAAGGTGTTGATATTGATATCATTGACTTTACAAATATATCAGTAGACGGCGATGTTTCCATTGAAAATTTAATCTTCAGCGGAGACGTGATAATTCTAAACGACAGCGCAGAAAAAGTAACACTTAATGCAGATTCTCCTATATTTAAAGGGTTGGAGCGCGGAGAGGATTCTAAGCGTATAGTTAAAGATGTGATTGTAATCGTAGACAAAACCGGAGAGATGATAATAGAAGTCAACAATTTGTGGAAAACTTCCGATCAGCTTATACAAGAAATATCACAAAAATCTTCTGAGTTTAATAAATTATACACTGAAACAATATTAGATGTTGAAATGATATTAGATTTCTACGATGAAAAAGGCACACTTGTAATTTCAAATAAATTTTATACAGAGCAAGTGGAGGGGATACGTAAGGGACTGCATAGGCTGCAGTGGCTTGATAAAGAGATTAATGAAAAGGGACAAAAATTGGGCAGTAAAGAGACTACTGAAATGAGGCAAAAACGTGATTTCATAAGCCGTTTAGTTAAAAAAGCTGAAACTATTTTTGGGTCTATTACAGGTGAGCTTAAATTACCCATGCAAGATTTTTTTAATAAAGTGATTGCCGATATGTATTCTGATTCTGCCAGAAAGCTAATGAGTGAAGATGAAAGATTGAAAATTATTTATATCATTATTGGCATACATGATACTATGATGGATAAGAATATGATAGACACTAAATCTGAATTAAAAAAAATGCTTAATATGACTATAAATCTGGAAGCTCTCAACAGCTATACTATAGATAAAATAAAGTATATGTACGGTGGAAAATACGTCAAAAGTAAATGGATACCGAGCGAAAAAGGGCTTACGGTAAATGTCGATGCAGATGCATATTATATATACGGACACTTATGGGGATCTCTTAGCACTGCAAAGTTGACCAATTTAGATGTAAAAGGCAAATTTAAATTAAATAATCTGAGACTTGAAGGAAAAGTAACTTTTTACAATGAAGGCGAAGAAGTCGTTACGATTTCTCCAGAAACTTTAAGTTCTTTCAAGCTTAATAAGGATAAAGAAGGACGAGTAATATTAAAAGATACGACTGTGACAGTAGATAAAAAGGAAGAAATTTCCATTAGTTCAACTTTACCGCAAAAGAGAATGATGATATTTTTCGATAAATTAAAAATTGCTTTAAAGAAATTGTTATTAGGCAAATCTTATGTTGATATTAACGTCCCGGAACTGAAAAATAAATCATATACTTTCATTGTTGCTGAAGGAGATGATATTTACACTATAATTAAGCAGGCAGAAGTGCTTATAGAAAAAGGCATTGATGTAAATATCGTCAAACCCGGCAATATTTTCAAATACAACGTAGAAGATCCTTTGGTTGATAATATCTACAAATATAATATAGATTTCGATATTATTTATTTGGATAAAGAAGAGATAATTGATTCTCTTTGGTTTATGAAGAAAAAAGATGATAATACCGGTAAAGAGATTAATATTTATATCTACAATGTAATTGAAAACATGGATATCCATTATATGAAGGAAGTATTAGAATGGTTTAAACAAAAAAAAACTATGCTTGGCAAAGACAATTTTGGTATAGTTGATGTGCCGTCGGGTGAAGGAATGAGTTATGATATGATCCAGATGATGTTTCCTGAGGCAGTTATTGTGTCTTCTTTATCAAATAAAGACAAACCTGTCGAAGAAATTGACTCTCGGAATACGCGAGGTTTTGTCTCTTCTTATATTGCAGGACAAGAAGAAGAGATACTTACTCTTGCAGGGGAAATGATGAGGAAGAGAGTTAAAGATTTATATATGGAATCAAGTCCAATTTTTTCTACTATCGTGGATACTTCAAAAACGTCTTTAAGCGATATTAACTCAGAAGCGGCGATAAAAGAGCTGAAATCTTTCAATATTGACACAATAGTAATAAAACTTGACACTTCAAATACCGTTGATGTTAAAACTCTGCGCGAGATACTTTTAAAAGCGCACAATCAGGGTTTGAAAGTCGTGATTGAATACTCTCTTGACAATTATACTGCTTTTGAAAGCTGGTTGGAATCTTTATATTCACAGTTGGTATCTTTCAGAGTGGTAACCGGCGTTACGCAGGGTTCAAAAGATTTTATTGATGGCATAAGGCTGGATTTGTCACGTATGTCAAATGACGATGCTGAAAAAGCTTCGAAAAAATTCAATGTTGTAAGGGGCATAATAAACGGGGAATCTTCGGAAGGCATTTTTGGAGTAAAAAGTTCTTATTATGCTGAAGATATTTACAGAGATGCAAAAATAATGACTGTAAGAACTATTTCACATAACAATAAAGACGCTTTAAATATGGTCACCAATGCATGGGTAGAGTTCAGCCTTGGTAACGAATCTTACGACCTGCAGTCTATGGATTATAATTTTACAGCTAATGATATTGAAGATATCACAAAAGCAAAAACAGTCGGCATCGTAGGCATAGCTTATGATATTATTAAAGCTTTGAAGCAAACAGAAGAGACCCCTTTTGACACTTTAAATATGCTCAAAGTACTATTTTTAAAAAGAGCCGTCATTTTCAGAAATACTCCGCAAGGTGCATTTAGTTCGGCAAGAGCTTTAGCCGTAAGGCATAACGTTTTAGTTGAAGACGACTCCGAAGTGCAATTATACAAATCTCTTGCAAATTTACGTGCTGGAAAAGATATTAATGAAACTATATATGAAATCGAATCGCTTTTAAAGTCGAATTATATGTATGATTTGATCGCACAATTCAAAAATATTAATACTGAAATTATTACAGAAATCAAAAAATACGATGCGAGTAAGAACACGGATTATGGGCATAATTTCAGATATTTCGAAAATAATAATAAGACCCGCAGTTTAATTATTAAAAGAATCGAAGGTTACCTGCAGGGCGCAATTGAGAACACGGAACTTGCAAACTACGAGAAACAGTCACACAAAAAACTCAATTATGTCAATAAGACAAATAAAGATAAGCTCGGAAAGATGCTTCTCGAAGCGAAACTGCTTATGCTTAAAAAGGACATTTTTATGAATATGAAGATTGAAGACGCTTCTGTGGATGTTCCTTATGGCAAAGATCTCAAGCCAATAAAAGATAAAGAGTCGTTATCCATTCTTAACAATGAAGATAATGCTGAGCTACAGAAAGTTCTTGAATTGTTGGATACTCTTAACACTGTGAACGCAGTTGAAGCTTTTGCCGTAATACAGGAAGCAATAAATATTCTAAATTCACTTATTGAATCCGATGCTCTTTCTGCGGAAGCTAAACCCATTGCATTGTCTGAACTTCTCTCATTGCTTGTTCTAAAGGCGGATTTTATGCAGGGCAACATTGTCGATACGGCAAAGGAGGGAATGGGAAATATCATTGCAAATACAAGGGCGGTATTGGCGGCGGCGTAGAGACAAATTTCAATATTCGATTGCGTTTCAAAAAGTGGACTGGATGTTTTCTTTTTTGCATATAAATTATTTTCTCAAGGGGGAAGATTATGTTTTTAGAAATTTTTAAACGGATTAAACTTAGAAAAATTACCACAGTTTTAACCGCAGCAAGTTTTATATTTTCAATTTTTTCGGCAGACGGCTGGGCTGCCCCGTTCCAGATGCCTATGCCGGCGATGGTTGCGCCGGTTACAATGTCTGCAGACTATATAATTCCTTTTAATCTCGGAAGGGTCACCGATTCTGTAAATTTTAAAACCGATAAAGTTATAGTTCAAATTCAGGATTTACATTCGCATGAGGAAACGCAGCGCAATATAGCAAGCATACTGTCGTTTTTGGATTCACATTATAAAATCAACAAAGTATATGTCGAAGGAGCTGTCAGCGATGTTGACACGTCGTGGCTTGCGAATATCTCTGATGAAAACCTGAAAAACTCGATAATCAATTCCCTTCTTTCAAAAGGCATTTTGACCGGTTCGGAATTGTTTTCCATAAATTCTGGCAAAACAAAAATTCTTAAAGGCATTGAAGATAGAAAAACTTATCTTGAGAACTTTAACAGACTTGTCACAATTGATTCGCAAAGAGAAGAAATCAAATCGCTGTTTCTCGAAATAAGAATGATTCTTTCATATCTGGCAGACCAGCATTACGGAAAAGAAAACAAGAAAATTGATTCTGTAGTAAGGAAATATAAAGACGGCAAAATTTCATTTGACAGATATTTCGCCTACATAGTCAAAAAAGCAAAAAAACAAAATATATATTTCGGTTTTTACCCATCGATAGTTTTATTGTCGAATATAATAAACGTCCAAAGTAAACTCAATAAGGATAAAATCAATTCCCAAATATCCAACTTCTATAATGAGCTTAAATCTGAAATCAGCTATGGTGAATATAAAGAGCTGATTGATTATTCTTCAAAACCCGAGACTGAAGGCATATTTTATTTCAAACTTGCTGAAATTTACAATAAAGGAAATTATTCCGGTAAATATCCAGAGCTTGCCAAGTTTTTACAGTTTATAAGCTTAAATCAGACAATAAATCCCCTTAATCTTGTCAATGAGGAAAGAGCGCTGCTTTGGGAAGTTAGAAATAACGCCGCAAAAACAAATATGGAAAGAGAACTTATCTATTTGAGCAGCTTTATAGATTTAATGGAAGGTTTCCTCGAAAACAAAATCTCGGCACCCGAATACAAATATTTCGAAAAAGAACTGCCCAACTTTAAATCTTTGTGGACAAAACACACTAGAATGTCTGAACTTCCGGGTCTTGAGCAGTATTACCCTTTGTTTGAAAGTTTTTACAAAGTTAACGTTGAAAGAAATAATATTTTCATAAAAGAAATCAGCGGCAAGCTTCCTAAAACCCGCGAAGTGAATATGATGTTCTCAAAAGATATGATAATGACCGGCGTTTCCGAGCTTCTTGCAAGCGCCAAAGAAATAGAAGTGATAGTAAGCGGGGGTTTTCACACTCAAGATATATCAAGAATTCTTCAAAACGCCCGCCAAAGCTATTTGGTAATAACCCCCAATGTAACGCAGGATGCGGCGCTAGCAGACAAGTTATTTGCCCAAGACGTGGCAAGAATTTCCAAATTTATTCCTTCAAATACTTTTCAAAAACCTATTTCTTCAGGAGCTTTTGATTTGGTAAGTGAAACCGGTTTAAAAGCGGTAGTCGGGGCTTATTTCAATAAAGCTCTTCTCGATGCTGTAAAATCATATGTCGACTCCGCTAACGCCAACAAAGAAAAAAAGGCTATATCTATATCCGAAGTGATAAATGCCGATGAGTCGTTCGGGGCGTTAAAACGAAGTCTTGCCGATAAAGGACTAGAAGATTTCAATATAAAAATTACTCCTAACGAAGATGGAACTTATACGGTAGAAGCATCAGCGCAAGAAATACCGTCCGGTACATTTACAGTAGCCGAAAATGGCATTTTGCCGGAATACAATGTCACAGAAGCTTATATCTATGGGATTGCAGGAATTATTACGGGTGCAATTGTTGCCGCCACTTCTGTTTTCGGTATAGTCGCCTCTGTTTCCATAGTTGCTCCTGTAATTGCCGTTTTGGGATTAAGCGTG
>JAITIP010000022.1 GCA_031279415.1 Candidatus Endomicrobium procryptotermitis
GCCAGAAAATCAGATGTCTTTGTTGCAGACACTTTATCACAACAAAATAAAAATCAAGCGGACGAGTTAAATGTCAGCTGGGTTGCTTTGAGAGATAAAGACGGTTTTAGGCGATTTGAGCTGGCTCTTGATAGGTTTAATATACCATATACAAAATACAATGGTGATTTAGATAAAGATTTGACGGAAATATTAGATATATTGTTTAGAAAAGAAGTTGATTGATAATAGGAAATAAATCCAAAAAATTACTACTTTGCAAGTGAACTTTTATAAAATTTTAAAAAGCAGTCAAGTCGGATATTATTTAGTACAGTGCCTTTTTTGAGTTTCTTCAGCCCACGAGCGCCGTATATACAGCGGTTCGACTTTGTCAAAAGGGAAATCTTTTTCAAATTGGGCAGATACGGCTAAAACGGATGCTTTCGGGAGATGGAAAGTTTCAGGTAAAGATACGCTGTAATTTCCCAGCGTTTTTGCAAGTTTATTTCTATACGATATAGCCGCACTTCCGACAATCAAAACTCTGTTTTTGTAAGCTTTTAAACTGTCCGCAAATGAATCTATACTTTTTATTATGACCTTTTTCCCGATTTTAATATATACTTCATTTCTCAATGCATCTATTGCTGGAACTATTTTAATTCCTTTTATATTAAGAGCATTTTTTAAAACTGTCAACGTATCTACAACAGCAGCGGGCTTATTTAAACTCTGGGCAAG
This sequence comes from Candidatus Endomicrobium procryptotermitis, assembly GCA_031279415.1. Classification (NCBI taxonomy): domain Bacteria; kingdom Pseudomonadati; phylum Elusimicrobiota; class Endomicrobiia; order Endomicrobiales; family Endomicrobiaceae; genus Endomicrobium; species Candidatus Endomicrobium procryptotermitis. Next base: position 724 of record JAITIP010000022.1, read on the forward strand.
AGTTTTTACTGCCGTCATTGCTACTCTTATTCCGGTAAAACTTCCGGGACCGGCGGAAACTGCAAATTTGTCTATGTCTTTATATGTATTTCCTGTATCTTCCAAAATGCGTTCGATTGAAGGAATCAACATTTCAGAATGAATATGTCCGTGATCGTAAAAAAATTCCGCAACGGTCTTGCCATTTTCATTTAAAGCCGTACTTAAACTTTTTCCAGAAGTTTCCAGAGCTAAAATTTTCATTTTCTTTTCTCTATTTTTATTTTTCGCTTATCGACGAAACTTTCTATTTCCACATTCCACTTACTGTCATTTTTCAGACCGATAAGTCTGTCAGGCCATTCTATTATCGCAATATTACCTCCGAAAAGGTATTCTTCAATTCCCATATCCCATACGTTTGCCGGACTTAATCTGTACAAATCCAGATGAAATAAATTGCATTCACCTGCATTATATTCGTTTACCAAAATAAAACTTGAACTTCTGGCAAAACCTTTATTGCCAAAAGAGCGGACTATGCCCTGGGTAAAAGTCGTTTTCCCGCTGCCAAGCTCTCCTTTCAAAAAAACTATATCGCCTTTTTTAAGCTTTCTTGCAAACCGTTCTCCGAGTTCTCTTGTTTGTTCGGGCGTTTTAGTTATAAAAGTTTTCATTTTAGAAATGTTTATAGCCAGAATATTTTATTTTTTCTTCTTTTCCATTATAAAAATATTTGACCTTTTTTGAATTATTTATAATCCCTATATAAGAAATTGACGGCACCAGCTTTTTTAACAACCTTGCTTTTGAAGCATGTACGGTAAAAACAAGTTCGAAATCTTCGCCGCCATATAAAGCAAATTCTTTTTGCCTATCTGCGTCAAAATTCTTTTTCAACTGCCATGACAGAGGAATCCTTTCAACATAAATATTGGCGCCTTTACCGCCAGCTTTTGCAATTAAATCTGCGGATATGTAAAGACCATCTGAAGAGTCGGTCATTGCAGTGATATGTTTCGCTATTTTATTTGCCTGTGTTAAACGCGCGCTCGGTATATTATGTCTGGATACTAAATATTTTTGTTCTTTTGTAAATTTATACTTTGCTCCGTATTTCATAAGAAGTGACAACCCCGCGGACGAATCACCTAAAAAGTTTGTAACACCTATTAAATCACCGTTTTCTGCGCCAGATCTGCAGACTATATTTTTGCCGCATTCGCCGACAAGCGTAACCGATATTATTAATTTATCAGATTTTACCGTATCGCCGCCGGCTATGACTGCACCGTATTTATCGCAGACTTTTTTTATGCCGCTGTAAAACTTTTCAATAAAACTTACAGACACATTTCCCGAACAGCCAAGACCTACAAAAATGTATTTAGGTTTGGCGTCACCCATCGATGCTATGTCGCTTATATTTACTTCTGCGGCTTTCCTTCCTAAATTAAAAGGAGAAATCCAATCCATTTTAAAATGAACATCCTCGACAAGCATATCTTTCGTAATGCATATTTTTGAATTTCCGTATTTAAAACAAAAACAATCGTCGCCCATAGCAACAGTTACGTTTCCGATGGCAACATTTGCACAAAAACGTTTTCTTATTATGTCTATAAGCCCGAATTCGCCTAGTGATTTTATATTTTTCATATCTGTAAAATTATACTAAATTTAAAAATTTAATTTTTTGCTATAATACTTCTAATTTAAAAAGGAGGATTAAAAATGAATGTTTACAAAGACATATTTCCAAACAGTGAAACAAGAAACATCATTAAAACTTTTATCATTGTAGCCGCGATATTATTGCTTTTATGCGCGGCATGGGGAAGCTTTTTTCAGGTACCTGTAGGTTATGTGGGAGTGCGCATTAACATCTTTTCCGGCGAAACCGAATCCTATGCAAGAGGCACATATTTAAAAGTACCCATTATGCATAAAGTGGTAAACTATGATGTAAAAACGCAAAGGCAGGAATTTAAAGCTAATTCCGCTTCAAAAGATTTACAGGCAGTCCATGCCATCATAGTCGTAAATTTCAGGCCTGACTACAGCAAAGTAAACGATATTCATACAAATATCGGAAGCGATTATCAGTGGAAAGTAATCGATCCGGCCGTACAGGAAGCGGCAAAAGCTGCAATTTCAAAACTGCCGGTCGAAATGGTAGTTGTCGAACGAGAAAATCTGCGCGCAGCCATCGAAGAAAGACTTTCGGAAAAACTTGCCCATTACAATATTATTATTGAAAACGTGAGCATAACAAACATAGATTTTTCAGCAGAATTTAACAGAGTCGTAGAAGAAAAACAAATAGAAGAACAAAAAGTTAAAAAAGCGCAATATCAAAGAATGCAGGCAGAAGAAGAAAAACAAAGACAAATCTTAATGGCAGAAGCGGAAGCGAAAAAACAACAACTTTTAAAAGAGTCGACAAATAAAGAGGTTATAGGTCTGAAATGGATTGAAAAATGGGACGGAAGGCTGCCCCTTTACATGATGGGAAACGACCAAAACGTAATAATGGCTCTGCCTGATTCAAAAAAATAAATTTTAGAAAACTACAGTCAACAAGTTAAATTAGTAGTTCACAAGAGAAGCGCTTTGCACAGATTTTATGTGCAAAGCGCTTCTTTTTACTTTTTAACGGATAAATCCATTTTCAAACAAAGTTATTCAAATTATGCCGCGCTAAGCATTGCGCGTACTCCTTCGTTCGTAATCGTGTTTTTTGTATAATCATTAGAAACTTTTACTTCTTTACTGTAAACGTTAAGCAGTTCCAGCAATTTGGCAAGGGCTATGCTTCTGTCGGGATTATCAGGTTTTGCGTTTTCAACAAATGAAGTGAGTATATTAATAACTTCTCTCATCTCTTCTCTAGTCTGGGCTGTGTCTTTATAAACTATGTAGTCGGCTCTTTGCAATTCATCATCTGCAGATGCATAACTTTGATCTTTACGTTCGGGTACATTTATGCCGTCAAGAAGTTCATACATTCTCGCTTCAACAAGCATTGATCTGTAAATGTCCGTGTCAATCCTAACTGCAAAATTAACCTCTTTCATATGTTTATTGGCTTCCAGTCTTTCAAGAACGCCTTGCAAATATCCGAGAGCTTCCTGAAATACTAAATTTTGCTCTTGGTCGGGAGTTTGTTTTATTAATGAAGCAAGTTGACGAGTTTTGGTATTTTCCAGTTTTTTTGCCATATTTTCAACTATTTCAGAATATTGTTCTGAAGAAGCGCTGCGCATTTGCCTAAGAATTTCATATATTCCTTTTTCATCTATTTGCGTATCGATATCAACCGCAAGTCCTGCACGTTTTCCTGCTCTAAATCTCCCTTCGGGGGTCTTTTTGACAACCAAAACCCATATAGTGACAATTCTCAGTAAAAATGCATTGAAATCAAAGTTGATGTTATTTTTCTTAAGTGCCTTAATAATTTCAGATCTTATGATTATCATTCCTTTATCAGATTCCATGGCGTTCTCCACGTCTTTAGCAACTGCATTGACATCTACCGTGCTTTCATTAAACAATGTTCCATTTTTGGGACCGATTTCAGCGGCCAAATCAGAGAAATTCTTTATATTGCCTTCACGAAACTTGTTGCTGTAATAATTTGTTTCTACCACCGCAATGCCGTCAACGTTTTCTCTTATTATAGCTGACGAAATTTTTGATGTTCCTGTCAAAGCATTGTCAACCTCGTCTTTGGATAAAGCATTGAAATCAAAAATTATTCCGTCAATTCCTCTTGAATCCGCTTTAGCATATTCCGCCGCTGATATTTCCAACCTTTTTATATCTTTTTTGCTTAAATTGGCTCTTAAACTTCTCAAATCATTTTCCACTATCTGTACCGCTTCCTTTGCCTGTTGTAAATCACCTGCTTTAAATCTTAAGACAATATTTTTATCTTTTGCATGCCCTGCTGCTATAAAATTTTTTAATTGTGCTTTCCTAGCTTCGTAACCCGAAACGTTTACTTCAACTATAAATGTAGTAAAATTATTATATTCGGCAGAATCAAAAATATCCTGAGAAATTTCCAAAACATCAATTGCAGCGGCAAGAGCTACCTGATTTCTCATATCATTGCCATCTCTTTTGCCTTTTATCTCCTTACCTGCAATTTCTAACTTCTCGGACTCCGAAAGGTTATTAGTAAAATGTAAATAACCTTTTTCTTTGGCTTGATCATTTTGCTCGGTGTTAAGCGTTATCGCAAAAACTGCGGCTAACGGCGAGGTTTCAGTAATAGCACTATAGGATATGTTAGACCCGTTTTCCACTATACCGACAGCACCATCCAGGTTGTCCACGACATATTTATAAGCGTTGTAAGCGGCAGGTTCTTTATCGTTGACATAATAATATACGTTGACTTTAAACCCGTTTCCCTGAGCGAGAGTTTTTTTGTAAATATGACTATCGCCGGTATTTTCAGCTGACATCTCTGTTATATCGGTATTGGTGTCTAAAGGCATAATCACATTGACATTTTTGCCGAGAGCGGCTTTTTTAACTGCGGTTTTAATTGCAAATTCTTCATCAGTTCCCTCGCCATCATAGATTAGAACATCCTCAAGTCCGATAAGTTCGTGGTATTTGGCAAAATCCGTATGTATATATAAATTCTCAAAAATTTTATTGGTAATGCCCTTTATTACGGCAGATGTAGTTTTGACAATTTTCTGAGACACATAGGGATCAATGGCGATATGCGTGCTGAGAAATCTATTGATAATACCAAATATAAATTCGACAATTTTCTTTATCACGCTTGATTTGATAGATTCAATTACCACTCGCTCCTCAAGAGTTTCATAGAAATTTTCCTCTTTTTTAATCGGACCGAACATTTCTTGTGTTTCCTTATCAGTAAAGTATACAAACTTTAATAACGTCTCTCCGGTAGCCAAAGAAACTAAATTGCTTAACTCCATTAACGATGATGCGATTGCAATTTCTAATTTGACATACTTTTCCTTTTTATTGGTCGATTTGTCATTGACTATCGTATCACCGAGAACATACAGATATTTTATTATTGTTTCTTTGTCCTTCAAGTCAGGATATGTACCACTTATTATATCAACTACTTCCTGTTTCTCAAGAGCGTCTTTTAGTTTTTTTATAGCAGAAATAATTTCAAGCTTCTTGAGAATAATTATATTGGTATTAAAAAAAGCTTTTTCAGCTGCCTGAAATTCAGCTTCCAACTCTTTGTCTTGTTTCACTTGAGCTATTTCAATAATTTTGAATATCGGAACAGGCGTCCCCAAAGCGCTGGCTGCCGTCCTGATTATCATGGGAATACCGCCTTTTTTATTGCCTTCACTTGTCCCTTTTTCGGTGACAACGATTACTGCGGGAGTTTTTGTATCATCCATCCAATCGAATACTTCTAAAGGAAATTGTCCCGCTAAAAAATTATCGGAATTTCCGAAATACCAGAAAGTGTCTTCTTCATCTCCGCTTTCCACCATTTGCCTAACTAATTTTGCTAAAAAAGATCCGTGATTAATCAATTCTTGATGATAGAAGAAATTCATTTCTCCCGTCTTTTCATCATACTGAATAGTAGGATGCGTCTTCTGTAAATACAAACCATCAATACTTAGCCCATCCGTATCTGTATAACCTTCATATCCTTTGCCATACACTTTCTTTAATACGCCTAAATTTATTAATTCTTCCTCGTAAGTTTTTCCGGTGGAAGATATCCTTTTCAACAACTTTTTAACATCTTCTAACGACTCATTATTTGTCACCAGGTTTAAGGTCAATCCGGCAAAGCCGGCATTTTTCTTTGCGATGAAATCGTCAAGTATTATTTCTGCGACGCTCTTTATTGTCCAATAACCATTTCTCTCTTGAACTCTCAGCCCTATATCTAGGGCTTTTGTTTTTAATTGTGGATCGCCCGCTTTAAGTTGTTCATTTTTATCTTGTGTCATTATATCTAAAACCAACCCATAACTTTCCTCTATTTTATCAGCACCCATCTTCACAAGATCTTCATATGTTATGTCTTCCTGTCCATATTCACGCTCGTTATACCATTCAGCTTGTAGAAAATACATGCTTTCCACTGCTTCTGAGATTTTTTTTCTTTCTGCTTTCGCTTCTTCTCTTTCCACATCGGATTTTGCTTCCATTTCTTTTTTTTCTACTTTTCTTTCTCTTACCTGCAAAACATACCACGCTTTTAAGAATTCTGTTCTCTTCAAATTTTCACCTATCCCAGCAAGCGCTAAATTAAACACAATAGGTATATCTGTCTTCTTGCCGTTTTCTTTTTTCCACTTTATTATTTCCGAGAAGTTAATTATATTTTTTGGATAATTTTTTGATTGTTCTTGTACGTTAACTAATGTGTCATCTGTCAAGAATTTTTCGACATCTGGTTCTCCTTCTTTTTTCATACGTATATATTTTAAAATCATTGCGACCTGCTGAATTTCTTCTTCAGGAGAAATGCCATATAATTTCTCTATAATCTTGCATACTTGCTCAACCGGGCCTTCTAAAATCTTCATTCTTTCGTCTATGTATGCTTTTATTGCTTCCAATGCATTATTTTCAGCAGTCTCCATCACTTTATGGTTTTGTCCTGTGTTATTTCCATGATACTTTTTAACTGCTTCTTTATAGTCGGACAAACGGGATTTCAAAATCGATACTAATTTATTTTTTACACCAAAGTTTTCTGGACTTATCAATTCAACAGCATCCACAGTATTCAACAATTTATCAAAATGTTCTTTTGGACTTTTTTTATAATCTTCTATTGCTTTTTTAAAGTTTATCAGGGCGGCCTCTGCTGCATTTTTTATGGGAAATTTTATTGCTCCCAACTTCTTTACAGCCTCCTCAAAATCTGCTTCTGTTTTACTTACTTCTATCTTTCTTAAATCTTCAACTTGTGACTCTAAACTTTTTGCATCAAATAACTCTTTATAAACCATTATTAAATTTTCAATTGCTTGTGCGATTTGCGTCTTTAAACTCCCCTTCCTCTCATTTACATCAAATTCTATTTCTGTTTCAGCCAAAGCTTCGTTTTCCTCTTTTTTTCTGTCTGCCGCTTCTTTTACCTTATAAACCTCTAAAATCTCTTTATATTTTTCAAGATTTGTCTTGACATCTTGTTCACTGTCTCCATCGAGAGTCTTATAATCTTTAAGCAGTTCTGACGCTCCGTCACTCTCTAACTCTTCCAAAACTTTCGGCATGTCTTCGGATAGATATTTTTTAATAACATCCCTGTCAATAAATACCTGTAAAATATTTATAGATTTAATAAGAACATACATAGTTTCAGCTTTTTTATCTTTATTGTCAAAATTTTTACACGCCTTATAGTTATCAAGAGCTGAGTAAAATTTTAACAGTGAGGAAACTAACGACTTTTTACCGAACAAATAACTTTTCACACTTTTAAAACTGAAAATATTGTTTAAATGCGTGATAAATTCAGATTTAGTCCCTTTAATATGCACTAATTCGTGATTCAAAATAATATTGTCAACTAAGTCTTGATCTAACTTCATCAACGCCAAAGCATTAACTCTTATTATTTTGTTTGCTTCATCTGCATCGGCAATAACTTTCAATCCCGGCTCATTTTGAATTTCAACAGTGTTAAGTTTTCCAGCATATCTTATGTTAAGCATATTTACATATGCAGCAACTCTCTCTTTTTTAACATCCGTAAGTTCTTCTTGTGCAGTTTTCTCAAGAGCATCTTTAACTCGCTTAGCATTAGATATTGAAACTGCTGAAAAACCAAATATTCCCAAACCC
>JAITIP010000023.1 GCA_031279415.1 Candidatus Endomicrobium procryptotermitis
CCGGATCATATACTCATCGGCTTCCGCTTTTGTGAGCTTACAGTTTGGAACCCTTACGTCAATAACCTCATTACCGCGCCCAAGAGCCAAAAGAACGGCGATACGCTGATGACCTGCAATGATTTTGTTGTCTGTGTTTATTGCCGGTATCTCGGCAAGGTTAAACTTCTGAAGTGATTTAGTAAGCTGAGTTTTATCCTCTTCGGATATTTTACGAGGATTATACGAAGTCGCTACAAGATCGCTGACCTTGCGCTTCTCTGTATGCCATGATAGTTTTGAAGTTTTTACGTGCATAAAAAAAGCCCCGCAAAAAAGGACATGATGTCCAAGCTTTGCCAAGCTTGTTATCAAAAACTTCTATTTATGCCCCAAATATATCAAACTGTATTTTCTTTGTCAAGAGAAATTTAAGAGACAAAAAACTAATCTTCCTGTTTCGTAGTCGATAAAAAATAAAGTATTACACATATATACTCGGATTTAAACAAAACTACTACATGCGGTCTGATGCCTTGAACCTTCTTTTAAACCATATTTCGAATCAATAAAGGCAAGACCATAAATAAAAAGCAATACAGTAAAAAACACACACAACATAAGAAACACCGCTTGTAAAGTATCTGACCATCTCCAACCTACCCATTGTTCCCCCTTTTCTTTGTTAAATCGTTGTTCCGTGCGTTATATGAGGCTTCTATCTTAGGTACTTCTTTTTCATTAAACAGCCTTTCCGTTTCTTTGTAGTCTTCCGAATTGTGAAGTACGCCATCATGCCTATTTCCCTTTGAATCAGTCCAGTCAAGCCCTGTGAGCTTTCTTTTTTCTTGGATAACAGAATCAAGCGTTTCTGTGCTTTCTGTCTCCTTAGCGCCGGAAGATATTTCAGTTGTAGAGTTTAAATACTTCTCTTCCAAAATTTTTGTGTAGTTGTTGTCATTTTTAATAATCCAATCAAAATCGACCTTCCATTTTCTATTATTTTGTCCAAGTAAAAAAGGCTGCTTCACGATCGCTGTAAGGATATTATCAAAATTGAACTCTTTTTCTTTCAGGCGTGCCGAAAGTTTATCCTTTCTTGATGTAGTTAATTTACTCACAGATGACAGATTATTAATCTTTGCAAACTCATTCCACTTCGTAAAAAAATCTTTTGGCGCCATGAGGGGAATCCCCTCTTTAGAATTGTCTTTAATATTGTCTTTAACAGCTATATATAGTGTGCTTGTTCTCATTTCGTTAACTTCCGATTCTCGTTTTGAGAACTCTTTGTTCTCATTTTGTGAACTTTCCGATTCTCGTTTTGAGAACTCTTTCCAACTGTCATAATCTTTATTTATCCCTGTTTTTCCGGTTCCTTTTTCATGGATCAATACATTCATTCTGATTAAATTATTAAAAGCTACGGAAACTCTACCCTTCGCAAGCTTCAGATCAGCCATTATCTTACTTTGCTTCAATGGCACAGACTTGCGATTAAACCCATAGGTTTGCCTGATCACATATGAAACGATTTTCATTTCATTTCTCGTAAAATTGAAGAGATATACAGCCTCATATAAATCGTTTGCAATTTTAAGATATCCGTTTTCAATCTGTGGGTTCGACATCGTTAGCATCTCCGTCTATGTCTTCTCTTTGTTTCTCAGAAATTTTTAAAAAAGCGGATGAAACTTTGCTATATTCCTCTTCAGAAAGCCACGGCGTATCTGTGCTTAGACGGCCTTCAGTTGGATATCCCAAGTCTTTCAATAGCATTGTTATTAATAACCCTCTTTTTTTTATATCGAAACGAGAGAATATATTTGCGTCCTCTTTATCTAAAATAATCTTGTTTGACATCTCAATCTCCCCCAACATTTAAATCTTCAAATCGACAAAATTTAAAGTTAAAAACAAGTCCTATTTCGCCTGTGTCTCCATCTCTTTGCTTTTCAATGATAAGCGTGGCAGAGTTCTTTAATTCAGGATCATCTTTTTTGTAGTACCCATCTCTATGCAAAAAGATTACCGTATCGGCATCTTGCTCAAGCGTTCCCGAATCTCTCAAATCAGAAAGCATGGGCTTTTTGTTTTCCCTTGATTCATTTTTTCTTGAAAGCTGAGAAAGAGCCAAAACTGGAACATTCAAATCTTTTGCGATTGTGCATAATCCTTGTGAAAACTCTGCCACTTCTTGCTCTCTATTTCTTTTAGAAGCGATATCGCTACCTTTTATCTTCTGTATATGGTCAATCATAACAAGCCCAATTGCCACGTTTTTAGACTTCATTTCCATTGCCCATTTTTTTGCACGCATCTGCATTTCCAAAACAGTTAGACCGGGGGTATCATCAATGTATATCGGTAATTCGGAAAGCTCTCTCGCAGCTGTGTGTAACTTTGAATATTCGCCATACAAACTGCCCTTTGATGGTTTTCTTATACGCCAGCCCTCAACATTTCCCATATTCGAAAAGAATCGATAATTTAATTTTTTGACAGACATCTCAAGAGAAAACATTAAAACCGCTTTCTTTTCATTTTTCGCAATATTTAAACCAATGTTCAAGCCTAACATCGTTTTTCCCATGCTAGGCCTTGCGGCCAAAACTATAAAATCACTGTTGAAAAATCCACCTGTCATTTCGTCAAGAAGTTTAAAACCTGTTTTTATGCTTAGGCTCTTGGCTTGACCTGTTATAATATCGTTAATCTCATTCAATGTAGGTCTAACAGTATCAGCGATATGAACTATTCCATTACTGTTGTTTCGTTTCAAAATTTCAAAAAGCCTACTCTGAATATTCGATGTCAGAACCAATGGATTATCGCTGTTTTTTAATAACTTCCCTTTGAATTCATGACAAGCATTTAAAAGCATACGGGTGTGAGAAAGTCTCAACACCTCTTCTGCGTAATGTTCAGCATTGGCCGCAGAGCTCACAATGTCGGTTAGTTCTGTTAAATAGCTAAATCCGCCATGATCCTTAAACTGTTCGTTATTTTGAAGTCTGCTATTAATATTTATCGTGTCGGCTTCGATATTCTTTACATAAAGGTCAATGATTGTGTTATATATAGTTCTATGCAGCTCAAAATAAAAGTCATCGGCTTTTAGAATATTGAATATCTGCGCAATTGTTTTTTGTTCGCCTGGTATCATCAGGCAACCGAGAACAGCTTTTTCGCTATTAATATCGTTTGGCGGAACTTTTGAAATATCCATTAATTATCAAACCATCCCGTTTCTATGTCATTTTTCTTTGCAATAAAGTAGCGCGTCATGAAAACCTTCTCGCCGAACTCAACGCCCTCAGGAACTTTCTCTATACTTTGACCTATGTCTGAACAAAGTTGAGATATTACAACGCCTATTTGTTCAAGTGATAAGAAGCTAAACATCTCAATGCTTTCTCCGTCTATCATGAATCCCTTTCTTAAAAATTGATCAGATACTATTCCGGTAGGCGCCGTTTTTTTTACATGACTGCCTTCTGTAAATTTTTTGCAGAAATTTTTTCCTGTTGAAAATTTAATGATATGAGAAGGAGTTTCTTTAACTTCTTTTATAATCTTATCTTCTTCAAATTCATATTTGACATCCCGAATATTTGTCATTACTTTTTTAAACGTTTCTGAATCTTTATCTTTTATAAGAGTGCAGAAAAGAATAAGGGCTTTTTTGTTTACTACGCAGTTCTTCAGAAAATCCCAAAACGCCTCATTGTCATTATGATACGAGCTTAAATAGTCGATCAGCATTTCCTCTACTCTTCTTTCTAAGCACTCCATTAATAAATGCATGTTTTTGTCTATGATAAAACCAATACCATCTGTTGTCTGCTTTGTAACTTCATTTTTTTTGCTCATGCCAAGCCCCCTTGTTTTAAAAATCTCTCGTAAAAATATCCTTCTTTGTTTGTTTAATGCTTTTCTGCTTGTAGCTTTCTACTTCTTCAATCGGGATTCTCCATGCCGTGGTGCCATATATTTTGACAGCGTTAATCTTACCCTCCCGTATAAGAACACTTACTGTTTGTTTATGGAGATTAAAAATCTCTGCGAAATCTTTTATTCGCAAATATTTTATTTTTGAGTTGTTTTTTGTATCTTTCATTTTTCCCCGGCAACGACTATAATATTGTTGTGAAAAACATCTTAAATCTTGCTATAATTTGGGGGTATAAAAGGGCGAAAGGATAGCGAATAAATTCACTATCCTTTCTATAGAGCAGACCGCTTGGCGTGAGCCTGCTTACGGGGAAATCCCCCGATATTATTAAAATGTTGAAAAAAAATGATTTGTTTAGCTTGCCAAGCATTCTTTCACTCACCCTTTTTGTTAAGTTCGCTTAACATTGTAATATATGCTTAACATTATGTCAACAGGGATTTTTCCCTCGGAGGTTCTCCTATGAGCAAACAAAAAAGCAGCAATATTGGATTTGTAATTTCGGCGCTTTTGAAAGAAAGCAATATGACGCAAGAAGAACTGTCGTCTAAAATAGGCATTAGTCGGCCAGTAATAAGCGGATGGATAAATGCAAGATATGAGCCGACTTTCGAAAACGTAAAAAAATTAGCGAAGATTTTCGGAAGATCAATCTCTGTTTTTTCTGAAGACAATAACAGCTATATGGATGAAAAGGATATTATTCCATTAACAGATAAAAATACAATAAGAATTCCAATATACATTGACATTTCTGCCGGGGTTCCCAACTTTTTAGATGAAGATCCTTCCGGGTACGAAGATGTTCCACGCATTATTGCCTATGGCGCAAAGTTCGCAGTAAGATGCAATGGTGACAGTATGACGCCTACAATATCAAAGGGTGACATTTGCTATATAAAACCTTCTATCGAAGCTATAGACGGAAAGATTATGTTAGTAAAGGTAGATGATGGGTTTACTTTAAAAAGAATTAAAAAAAATAAAGGCAAAATCGAACTTTTGTCCGACAATAAAAAATACTCCAAAACTAAATATAAATCCATTGAATTTATTGGCCTTGTTGTAGCTACAAAAAGAGAAATAGCATGAGAAAATTTTTAATCTGTTTTCTTTTATTGCTTAGCTCGATATCGTTCGCCAAGGAATCAAGCGGCAGGCATTACAAGGATGAATCCGAAGCCGGCATTAACATTCAACAAGTATTAAATAAGGCCGCGCATGGACAGTTCAGATATTTAGCTGAAGTCATGATTGATGGTGTAAACAAAAAAAGAATCGCAGTTCATTATGCTGTTCTTGATAGTGAGTATAATTTAATCACAAAAGCAAATTCTGGATTAAACGGCGAACTATATGATGCTATAAGCGACAGAGCCATTGCAAAGGGTGACATCAATATCTCGAATCAAGAAATAAAAAAAGCTAAATACGTTATGATTAATATTTTTATTATGCCTGACAAAAAAACGCCAATAAGAAAATATTTTGATTTCAAAATAGGTGACTAAATGGCATATCTATATTTAAAAAATGGACGATATTACATAAGAGATTATAAAAAACAGCCTAAGATAGATAATAAAGGGCTACCTGTTAAGGATGCCGCAGGCAACGTTATTTATAAAAATGTTAACGTATGGATAAAATCTTCAAAAGATCATAAGCTTGCAAAAATAGAACTCGGCAAATACGAAGAAAACAAAGATCGTGGGCGTATAGGTTTAGATAAAAAGCATACTTCATGGCAAGATATAAAAGAAAGATATATCGCTTATTCAAAAGCAAATAAGGCTCCAACAAGCGTTAATCTTGATGAACAGCTATTCAGAAATATAGAACAGTTTTATCCTTATATGACTTCTGTTGAAGATCTGAACATTTCCTTTTGTGAGAAATTTTTTGCTTGGCTGAAAAGCAGCGAGAAGAACGCAGATGCTACAGTAAAAAGAAAAGGCACGACATTAAAGAATATCGGAACAAAACTCGTTGATTGGTATATCCTTCAGATCAACCCATTGCAAAAACTTAAAATTCCAAAGGTAACTCAGGAAAAAGAAATACTATACTGGCGTACTCCGAGTGAAACTCAAAAAGTTATTGATGAATCTGCAGGTGTGTGGAAAGACATAAATATAACTGGTTTTTGTATAGGTACACGAATATCGGAGTGCTTAAATATGAGATGGAGTTTTATAGATTTTGAAAATAATTCCTATAAGATAGAATCCGTGGGAAACTTCAGAACCAAAAGCAGAAAATTCCGAGTAGGAAAGCTTCCGCCACCATACAAGGATCATCTTTTAAAACTTAAAGCTAAGCAAGCGAAAAACCCTAAAATCAAAACAGATAAAATCATTGTATATGAAGATGGAACTAGTCCTACAATGAACAGCGCTTCAAGCTACCTAAAGAAATTTTACAATAGTATAGGGTTTCCGGGCTATCATTCTCATTGCCTGAGGCACACATTCGCCGCTTTCTATTTGTTTGAATATAAAGACATCTACGGGCTTTCTAAGCTATTAGGACATCACTCTGTAGAGATAACAGAGAAATATTATGGACATTTACTTGGTAATTATTTTGATGAATCTATGGCCGTGTTTAATCCGTTTAAATATGTGAAAAAAGATTAATCTTTAGTGAGTAAGGCTTGGCAAAAGCAAAAGGGAGCATTGGCGAATACTACAGAGAACGTATTGCGCTTTCCGGAAAGCTGATCAGGGCAAAACGCAAAGGTGACATTAAACGCCAAGTAGAAATATCAGCAAAAATCGAAGCATTAGAGAAAAAAATTAATGCAATCGAAAAGGGTTTTTAAGCACTTTTATGTCTCTTAATTTTCTCTTATAAAATGTTTATTAATTGTCTATATTGTCGTAATTGCTTTTTTGAAAATACAACTTTCACGACTATAAAATGAGATTTTGTTGATTTTTGAAGGAAAAAGGAGTTTATGTATATCAAATCCCTCTCCTTCCGTTTTTCTTTTTTAAACAAAATAAACGGTTAAGAGGTAATTATGCATAAACCAATCTTTTTAAATAATATAAGCTTATATTTCCCGAACAAAATCTGTTTTGAAAATTTTTCGGCACAAATACAATCTGGATATCATATTGCGATAATAGGAAATAATGGCAGCGGAAAATCAACGCTTTTAAAAATCATAAAAGGCGATACTGATCTCTCCGAAGGTGAAATTCAAAATAATGAAAATATTGTTTTCGGATACGTTCCCCAATTGATTTACGAATATGACAATTTAAGCGGAGGAGAAAAGTTTAATAAAGCGCTAAGCGGCGCTTTTGCTCTTCAGCCAGATGTTTTGCTGCTTGACGAACCCACAAATCATCTGGATTTAAAAAACCGTAAATCGCTGATGACAATGCTTGAACATTACAGGGGCACTCTGATAGTTGTTTCGCATGACGTAGATCTGCTGAGAAGCTCGATTAATACAATCTGGCATATAGATAATGGCCGCGTTAATATTTTCACGGGCAAATATGATGATTACAGGAATGCAGCAGCACAGAAAAGGCTGGGCATTGAAGACGAGTTGCGCTGCCTTAAAAAAGAGAAAAAAGAAAGTAATCAGTCCATGATGAAAGAGCAGCAGAGAGCTGCAAAAAGCAAACAGCGCGGAGAAAAACTTGTAGCGCAGAAAAGATGGCTGCCTGTCGTAGGCGGCGCCAAACAAAATACCGCATCTAAAACGACAGGAAACCGCCATGTCATGCTGACAGAGAAGCAGGAAAATCTTAACAAACAGCTTTCTTCTTTAAGAATTTCCGAAATACTGAAACCGAAATTTTTGCTGACTGCAAAAGATATTGATTCGAGAACCGTTCTTTCATTAAGCGGCGCAAGCGTAAGTTACGCGGATAAAGTCATTGTTAAAAACATAAACTTTTCAGTATCCGCGGGAGAACGCATTGCAATAACAGGCGATAACGGTTCGGGAAAAACAACTATATTTAAAGCGGTGTTAGGATACACTGAAGTTACAAAAAAAGGCGTTTGGGATGTCCTACCTGTTGAAGATATCGGATATCTTGACCAGTATTACGATATTCTGGAAGACAAAAAAACTGTTCTGGAAACAATTGCGGAACTTTTGCCGCAAAAGACTCATGCGGAAATAAGAGATTTTTTGAACGATTTTCTTTTCAGAAAAAATGAAGACGTAAACAAACAGGTTTCTGTTCTTTCTGGAGGAGAAAAGGCAAGGCTAAGCCTTGCAAAGATAGCCGCAAAAACGCCAAAGCTGCTTTTGATTGACGAGATAACAAATAATATAGATATTGAAACAAAAGAGCATGTAACCGAAGTTTTGAGGCAGTATCCCGGAGCGATGATTATAATTTCACATGACAATACTTTTTTAAAAGATATAGGAATAGAATATTTCTATAAATTGTAATATCATATTTTCATTCTCAATACGGTAAGTTTTGGAAACAGGTGGGCAAGTTCGCTCTTTATCGGTATTTTTGCAGTTTGGTTTTGTCTTCCGGGCGCAATTATATATGAGGGAGTGTTGGCAAAACCATCGTACATTTTGTCTATGGTCATTATTTCGGGCTCAAATTTATAAGGTGAAAGAAGTTCGACAACATCTCCCTTTTTTAACTTATTTCTTATATCTATTATCAAATAATCTCCGCCGTTTTCCTTAACATATCCTATATTGCGCCAACTGCTTTTGCTTGAAGTATCATTATAATCCTGAGCATTTTCGGAAGGAATTCCGTCAAAAAACCCCGTTGTATACCCACGATTTTGAAGCGTTTCAAGCTCTTTAACGTAAAAATCGGCTTTCCAATCTGCCGCTTTTTTGAAATAATCGTCAATGGCTTTGCGGTAAACTCTGGCTGTTTGCGCAACATAATATTTGCTTTTATTTCTCCCCTCTATTTTAAAACTGTCAAAACCCGCCGTTAAAATTTCATTGAGTTTAGGCATAAGACATAAATCTTTTGAATTTAAAATATATGAGCCGTGTTCGTCTTCTTCCATTTCCAAATATTCGCCGGGACGAAGCTCCTCTTCCATAACAAGTCTGCTTTTATATTTCCATCTGCACGAATGTGCACATACACCTTGATTTGCACTTCTTGAGGCCATAAATGCAGACATAAGACATCTTCCGGAATAGCTTATGCACATAGCACCATGTACAAAAATTTCAAGTTTAATATCGCGGCATTGTTTTCTTATTTCGCAGGCTTCTTTAAAGCTTACTTCTCGTCCCAAAACACATAAAGAAGCGCCCATATTTTTCCAGAAATTCACAGTAAGCCATGAGCATACATTTGCCTGCGTGGAAATATGCAGAGGCATAGACGGTATCTCTTTTTTCACATACTGAAAAATGCCTGGATCGGATACAATAACTCCGTTCGGATTTAAAATTTTAAGCGTTTTTACATAATGTTCCAGACGTTCAATATCTTTATTATGTGGAAAAAGGTTAATCGCAAGATACACCTTTTTGCCAGCATCTTTGGCAAATTTTATTCCTTCTTCCATCTCTTCTATATAAAAATGTGATTTGGCACGCAAAGACATTTCAGGTGTCCCAGCGTAAACAGCATCGGCACCGTACAGCAAAGCTGTTTTTAATTTTGACAATGAGCCCGCAGGCAGCAAAAGTTCAGGTTTTTTCATAATGTTGAAGCGGGAAGTTTTGAAGTTTGGTAAAGGCAAGACCTTAATATCCCGATACATTGTGTATATAATTAATGCCGTTATCTTTAAGCATTTTTATACTCGTCTGTAATAAGAGTCCATATTTTTTGATAATCCAGAGAGGAAATCTTGTAATCATTTGTAATTTCAGCAATAGTAGTGAAGTTATCATAGTCACGTTCATAAATATCTAAAAGAACCATTTTGTCTTCTAAGCCTCCTGTGTTTATTTAACATAATTATTAATAAACCGTCAAGAAAAGTGCTGTAAGAAGTTTGGAATGTTGGCAAATTTCCAAATCAGTCGTTTTTTTATATAATATCACTAAAAAACAGGGAGTGGAAATATGTCCAAAAAATTGAATTTTTCGATTATCTGGAAAGCCATGGTGATAGGCATTTTGGTTTTGCTTATGTTGATACCTCTGGCTTTTGTGAAAGGGACGATTAAAGGCAGGCTTGAATATAAAAAGCAGGCTGAGTCAAAAATTACGGATTCATGGGGCAGCCGCATTTTAATTGCAGCACCTATACTTAATGTTCCATTTTCAAGAAAAATCACAGAAACCGATGCTAAAGGTAAAACAACCGTTTCTTATACTTCTGAATATGCAAAATTTGCTCCTAAGGATTTAAACGCAGATGTCAATCTTATTTCGCAGACGCGCTATATAGGAATTTTTGAAGTTCCGGTTTTTACAGCAGAAATCACTATGAAAGGCAAATTCTCAAATATTGAATCAATCGTTTCATTGAAAAATGATATATCGAAAACAATTACATATTCACTAAAAAACGCTTTTGTTTCTTTGGAAATAAATGATTTAAAAGGCATATCTGTTCCAGAATTTATATGGAACGGCGAAAAATATGATTTTGAGCCTTCTGTTCTAGGAAGACCTCTTTCACTAGATATTTCTGCAATTTACTCTTATTCTCCTGGAATCTCTTATACGAGATATTATGAAAGAAATGAAACCAAAATGCTGAAATCGCTCAGCTCATCAGTAAATTTTGACAATCAAAACGGCGATTTTGAAATAAAGTTTACCATTAAAGGCAGTGAAAGCATAACTTTTGCTCCTTTAGCAAAAGACAATTCTTTCCGCATATATTCAAAATGGACAAACCCAAACTTTTCTGGCAGCTTTCTTCCTGAAGCTAAAGAGATAACAAAAGAAGGGTTTGATGCAACATGGAAAATAAACTATATGGCAAGCGGAATTTCACAAAGTCTTGAATCCACAAACATTTCTTCTTCATTGTTTACAACATCGCTTTTAATTCCTGTAGACAATTACAGAAGTGCGGAAAGAGCCACAAAGTACGGCATACTTTTTATAATTTTAACTTTTCTGGCTTGTTTTGTTTTTGAAATTACAAGCAAAAAACCCATTCACCCTTTCCAATACTTGCTGGTAGGTCTTGCAATGGCAATTTTTTATATTCTGCTAATTTCCATATCGGAATTTATTACGTTTGGACTTGCTTATTTGATAGCCTCGTCGGCAATAACCGCGATGATTACATTCTATTCCAAATTCGTCATTTCAAAAAGTCTTACTTCAAAACAGTCTGCAATTGCAGCGGCAGCTTTTGCCACATTGTATGGATATTTGTATATACTGCTTCAATTACAGGATATGGCTTTAATTTTCGGCTCAATAGGCTTGTTTATAGGACTTGCAATTGTAATGTACGCCACAAGAAATATTGCTTGGTATGACGAACAGCAGCACGAAGAAATAAACTTAAAATGAAAAAACTTTTTCTTTTATTATTTTCATCTGCATTTATTTTTATATGCATCAGCATTATATATGCCGAAGAAATAATATATGATTTTGCAAGTTCAATATCTGTACAAAAAGATGGTTCGGCGATAGTTCAGGAAGTAATTACGGTAAATGTTGAACATATACAAATTCGGCGCGGTTTATACAGAGATATTCCAAACTTTGCTTCGGAACCCGTAAAATTTATAAGTTTGTATATGGATAATCAGCCTCACCCGTCTTTTACCGAACGACGCGGACATAGTCTGATAATAAATTTCGGAGACGACAGTTACATATCTAAAGGAATTCACACTTATCAGCTGACTTATTCTATTGCCAATATTGTAAAAGGTTTTGACGATTATGATGAAGTTTATTGGAATGTTACAGGCAATGATTGGAATTTTACGATTAAACATGCTTCTTTTTATATTTCTTTTCCTGAAGAAGCAGGCATAAAAGATAATCTCATTTCAATCTACACGGGGAAAAAAGGTTCGAAAGAGTCAAATGCAGTTAAAACGGGAAAGAACTTTTTTGAAACCACAAAGCCTTTACATAAAGGAGAAGGTTTCACAATAGCTGTTCCATTTGAAAAAGGAATTGTGCAATCGCACAAAAAAAATACTGAAATTTCTTTCTTTATTATTTCTGCGGGAATAATTTTATGTATTATTCTTATTGTTTATCTTATTCTGAGCTGGCTTGCAGTAGGAAAAGACCCCAACGACGTAATAGTAACAGAATTTTCCCCGCCAAAAAACATATCGCCGGCATTTATTCGCTGCCTTTGGAATAGGAAAACTGACAAAAAGATGTTCGCAACGGCCTTGGTAAGCCTTGCGATGAAAAATAAAATAGAAATATCCGAAGAAAAAAATTTTTTAAAAAAAACCGTGATGTTAAAACTTAAAGATAAAAATACCATAGGATTACCTGAAGAAGAAAAAGCTGTCATCCAAACATTATTTTATAAAAGCAGCGACTTCCACATAAGCAGTTTAAACTGGCACACACTTTCAATGTGTATGAGTTATATTGAAACTAATTTTAAAAATAGAATGCAAAAATATATAGCGTCAAACCGTAAATATATATTTCCCGCTGTAATAATACTGATTTTATTGCAATTGCTTTTTGTACTTTTGGGAGAAAATATGCCTATATTTATATTTATGAATGTGCATTATTCGATATTCATGCTTGTTTTTGTAAATCTTCCCAAAAATAAAATATTTAAAGCCATTGTTTTTATTGTAATTAATTCTGTTTATTCAGTTTTTTTCTTAAGTATAGGAAAAGACGCAGGCATAACCGCGCTGGCAGTTCAAGGCTGTTTTCTACTATCTTTTTGGGGATTGCTTATTTATGTGAATATAATAGACAATCTTACTCCGCAAGGACGCGAGCTGTTTAAACACATAAAAGGTTTTTATCGCTACATGACGATAGCTGAAGAACACAGAGTAGCATTGTCTGTTCCTGTTGATGATGAAAGAATTTTTGCCGATTATATGCCTTACGCTTTAGCTTTTGACATGGAAAACAAGTGGATGAAAAGATTTGAAAAAGTTTTATCTCAGGCAACAATTGACCGTTATATGCAAAATATAGGCGGGAGAAAAGCTTTAATGAACGGGCTGATTGTTTCATCAATAAATTCTGCGGCGCCGCGAAAAAACGGAAGCGGATCAGGTTCAGGAGGGTATTCCGGCGGTGGTGGAGGCGGCGGTGGAGGCGGCGGACGCTAAACGCGAATCTTTTAAAACGTTCTATTTATAGTTTCTTTTTTATTTTGGCTTCTAAATTTGTCTTGCGTTGAATAAAAATCAAGAATATAGTAAAATTACCTGCTTACTTTTGTTATGACAGGTATTTTATTATAAAAAACCAGCATACCAAAGGAGAGATGGCCGAGCGGTTTAAGGCGCAGTCCTGGAAAGACTGTTTATCTGAAAGGGTAACTAGGGTTCGAATCCCTATCTCTCCGTATCCTAGTTTTTCCCTGTTTTAAATATCCCCAGACTTGGCATAACCACGACGGGGATTTTTTATTTAGAGGGATGCGAGAGTGTCAAAAAAGTCACTAATTGGCTGGCTTTTGCCGAAAATAATCAAAGCATTCTCTGTTTTGATTTAAAGGTTAGAAATTAGATAGATGTATACATGTTTCCCTATGCGCTGCATAGAGAATTTGGAAAAAGCACATAGCATGTTGTCATGTTGTGCCAAATTAAATGTTAGTGTAAGGATTATGAATCTTTGCGCCATTGCAAGGCGGAGTTGGATTGTCAGCTTGCCATAAACCTTTCTTATCTGATTTTGCAATTTCTTGAAGTTGTTCCCATTTTACCCGTTCCGGAATTTTACAATACTGCGAATAAACCCAGGCATATCCGTCTTCAATCATTTTGCGATTAATATCAATATCGTCCAAATATACTCTGCCCGACCTGGACAGCTTTTTCATATATGATTTTAGCAATTTGTTATTATTTTGTTAATATGGAGCCTTGCAGCAAGTTCATATCTTCTTTTAAGTCTTCCTGAGTCAGATTAATATAAACATTGCTTGTCATTTTCACATTGGAATGCCGAAGTATCTTTGATACTTTCAAGAGGCTAGCGCCTTTCCGGAACAATGTAGTTGCTGAATAGTGCCTAAGCGTGTAGGGTGTGATTTTTGGCAGGTTATATTTTTTTCGAATCTTATAGCAGTATACTGTAAAATTTTGCCGCGAGAGTGCCTCGCCTGTGTCATCGGCACATATAATATCGCTTTTAGCTGTTTCTTTGAGTTTTAAGAGATACTCCTTGAGCTCTGGCACTAAAGGTATGCCATTATCAGCATTCTCGGTTTTGGTGCCATTGGGATAGATCATATCGTTTTCAAAATCAATCCATGAATATCGTAAATTTACGCCTTCTTTTGGACGCATAGATGTCAGCCCTAGTATTATTAAGGCCGTCTTATGTGGATGTTCAAAACGAGATATAAAATTATTTACAACATCCGCCGATGGAACAGTGCCCCTGTACTTATATTCGCCAGTTATCTTTTGAACATATACAGATTGGTTCTTTAAATGGTAGTTTTTGAAATTTGCAAAAGTTAATAGCGCCTTTAAAAATGATAGCTCTTTATCTATTGTTGTTGGAAGTAAAGGAGTCTTTTTGAAAGGGCAGACATCTTGCCGGCGGATATACTTGTATTCGTTTACAATATCGGCATTAAAATTCTCTACATATTTAATATGAGGAAATTTGCTTAAAAACATCTTTAATATATAGCTATCTCTTTTTAAACTGTCCGGAGCTTTTTCTAAAACTTTTATTGAATGATTTTTGTACTCTTCTAAAAAGCTCTCAAACGGATAATTCTTGCGCGGCGCTCCAAATTTTTCTGCTTCAAGTCTTTCAAGTAGTTTCTTAATATACGGCTTAACCGCTTGCTGATCGGTAGATATAGGCTCTCCTACTTGAATGCCGGCATTATTATAATAATAGACATAGTACATGCCTTTCTTACCGCGCTTCTTAACATGAAATAGAGATGAACGTTTCTTTGCCATACAGATACCTTTTTTATTTTATGGTATCGCATATTAGGTGCCCAACTCAATAACAAATTTTCCCACATGGATGGGAATTTTGAGCATTGACTTTTACAAAAACAAAAACCCGCCGAAGTGCGCTTGTATCAGAGGCGCGGCGGGTGTGCTATTTTGTTTTAAAGTTAAATCAGTTCAAAATGCGGCATATCAACAAAGCTTTTCCAGTCTCCACCCCATGCGACTTTATTCTTTATCTTTCCTGAAGCAAAAAACGCATCAGATATACCAAGAATATAGCGCGCAAGTTCTGCCTGTCCTTTTTCATCATTCCAATTTATAGGATATTTCCAGATATCCACAGCATGTGAAAAGCCATCGGCGCCTTTCAAATGCTTGGAATTCATAGTTTTTGACTTGCCTTCAGCAACAAAGTGCTTCTGGTCTTCTATTGTTCTTATTGTTGATGGCAGAATAGAAAAATCGATTGTTTTGATTGCTTCATTCATAACCATCTGCAGGTCAGGATGGCATTGTACCAGCAGACTTGCTGATGCTTGAGAAAACTTCGGCATGGTTTGCCTCCTAAATTTTACTGACTATTAATATTGTCAATCCTACGCAAATACAAACGCCCGTTGTCGTCTTCCAAAACGTAGCGGTTCTTTCCGACTTCTTCCAAGACAGATAATATGAATCCGCTCTGCTTTCTGATGTCTTGTATTTCTGCTCCCAGAAGATCTCCCGTTCCAGTGATAATTTTGAGGCTTCTATTTTGTCGTTCTTCATTTTCTCGACTTCTATCTGCATTAGATCTAAGAGATTCATCGAATTTTCGCTGGACTTCAGCGTCTTCTTTTCGTTCGCTACCAGTTCGTTGTATTCCGATTCCTTTACCAAAATATAAATATCCGAACCCAACGCCGGCGGCGAAAATAAAACAAGCAATAAGAACAGCAACAAGAGCACTTTTAAGTTCATTCATTTTAGCCCTTAGATATTTTATTTTTTAATGATTCCACTATAGAGTCAAATAATTCTTCAGGTATATTTACTTTTGTTTCTGTAGGCGCAAACAACTTACGCCAAGCAACCTGCATAAATGCGACACCTGGAAGCCCAAGCAAGATTCCAAACCAAACTGAGTGATATTCATTCAACGCAAGACTTAATCCAAATCCAATACTGAAGCCTGAAATCAGCGTGATAAAGCCCAAAATAATGCCTTTTTTATCGCCATCGCGGAAGTTTTTATATTGATTTCTTCCCCAATCCATAACGCCTGAACCTCCAATTGTAAAAAGCACTAAAAACAATACTAACAAAACAAACTGCATGAGTGAAAGTCCTAAAATCATAATACTACCCCCTTTAATTTTTACTTGCGCAAATATCGAAGAATTTCTGTAATGTTTTCTGACACTCTGTTTAAAGTCGATTCGTTTTTATCAAGCGTTTTGTCGATAGAATCGACTTTAGTTTCAATTTTTATAATTCGGCTATCCTGTTCGTTGTCTTTTGTGTTCATTATCTGAATGGCGGCATGAGCCTGATTTATTTTAAACTCGTAAAGGCTCCAGTTCATAAGATAGCTTACTGCAACAGCAATGATGGCCACGATCAAAGTGCGCCATAGCTCTTTACCCCAACTTGTCTTGCGGCGGTCAATTTTGTCTTCCACTTTGATAGCTCCTTTGTGTGTAATCATATATACGCTTACATATTTGATAAAAAAATATTATCAACGATTAAGTAGATAGTCGATTTTCAATAAAACAAACCTTATTTCGTTAAGCACCTATTCCAACGATCTTAAAAAGTAAACCTTTATATCTTAAGCTATAAACACCGTACTGATACTTATATATCTGCGTATATCCGGTTCCGGGTTGTCCCAACACATTGCTGTTAAAGATCATTCTATTTCCAGAAATAAATGACGGTTTTATTGTCGCAGGAGTTCCTGTTAAGATTTCTACACCAATATTTAAATTTCCTACGAATAAAGTATCTAAGTTTATTTTAAGCCCAACATTAGATGCATTATAGCTATGGTAGATAATGATATATTGATTCCCGGAAACATTATCATCTTTTACAACATTTATTAAAGATTTTACGATGCCGGGCTGAAAATCTCCTGTTACACTAAGGGGCAGCTTAGTGATGACACCTCCTTCTGTGATCTGTAGAGTTATTAAAGGCTCTATCTGACTTGAAAGAGTTTTAATGAATGCATAGCCATCTAGCCCGTAAATGCCGGAAAGAGTATCGTCTGTATCTTCAGTATAAACAATTTCTTCTGTCGTAGGGTTTATTACAACTATTTTACTCAAGCCTATTACGACAACAAATCCGTTAACAGCATTCACGCACACAATATCAAAATTCATTGCAATAGTTTTTGTTCTTGTCAGATTTGCGCCATCGAAATTGAAAATTTGCAGACTTTGATCTCCGTCATAATTTACATAATTTGAAGCGTCTATAATTTCCATTTTCTTAGGTGATGCTATACCCGTGTCGAAAGAGGCATTTACTCCTGTAAACTTATATGTTTCCGGATCAATTCCAAGTCTATGCACGCCTGAAGTTCCACCTAATCCGCACACCAATACAAAGCTATCGTCTTTTGCCATAGTAGCTACGCTATCTATCTGATTGTTTCCTCCCATTGAAGATTGGCCGATTGCGTAATTCATATCTGAAATCAATGTCGACGTGCCATCCAGAATATTACTTGGATCGTCATACCGTGCAATTTGTAAATAATATCTGCTTGGAGAGTTTGTCGCACCAGCTAAGATATTTAAGCTTCTGTCGGTATTGAACATAAAATTAAATATATTTGAAGTCGCATAATACCCGCGTATCTGTTCACGTAAAACTGCATAGTCATTCGTAATGTCTGTAACATCGCCCCCGCCTCCGCCGGCGTCTTCCGTCAATAAAAAGCCTGTCTTAAAATTTGTATCTCCGCTCATTGTGTACTCCTTTAAGAAAGTAATGCAATGATATTTTCAGTATTCGTATCATCGGGAACGATAAGCTGAATAAAATTATTCATTGCTTTTATCGCGAAGAATCCATCATTTGAAATTACCCATGGCGTCCCGTCGGCATTCGGCATAGAATCCCAATTGTTATCTTCTGGAATTTTGCCCATGTCATTCTGCATCATAACTTGAATTGTAATACCGCCGCCGTTTTTGATTCTTAATGTTGAACCCTGTGCGCCATCTTTCCGTTTGACAGATGCATAGTCTACTTTCCCTTCGTTTTTAACTTCAATCTGCAAAATCATAGCCCCTCCTGTATTATTATTGCTTGAAACCAAAAATAAATAAGTTTGTATCTTGCTGGTATGTTTTAGCAGTTGCCGTAGAAATATCCTTGAAATATACTGTTTTGAATGACGAACTTGAATGCGGATAGCATTGCATATACATGTGTGCATTGGGATTTTCTGAATATGCGCATGATGCCCATGGAAATATTTTTGAATCATCAGTAAAGGTAAGATCTTCATCGCTTTCTAAATGGACTGCAAAGCCTCTTCCATTACCGATAGGGTCTGTAACTTTCCCCATTAAGAAGAAAGCTTCAAAAGCTTTAATTTTGATACATAAAAAATTAATATAAAAACTACCTTGATCTGTCAGTGGACGTTCACACCGTAAACGAACCGTGCTTAATGTTACTCCTAAATTGGCAAATAACGTAGCAAGTCCCGTACTATCTGTGGCAGCGTTACCGCCGTCTTTCTTCAAGGCGCCTAAAGCAGTAATGAAACTTTCAGCAACGATATTACTGCCGTCTTTTGCGGCTGAATTACCAGCTATTAAGTTTGCAAGCGCAGCATACGTAATATTTTTATTTGCATAAACGCCATTGCCGATAGATTGTAAAATTGGAATTAAATCTTCGCTGCCTAAACTTGCTAACAAATCGTATAAGGATAATTTTTTATCTGCCATATTTGAGCTCCCATATCTGCCACCCGCCCTGAACGAGTGCATAATTTTTACCGTTTAAAAAAGTATCGTTAGTGACTCCGGTATAAGTAAAAACGTCATAAAGATTTATATCAAGTGGCGCCTCTTCGAATTCACCTAGATAGCGCGTTTCGGCTGCCGTGTTAAGCAATATGCGGTTATCTTCGTAGAGAGCTTTTATATCTACTTCGCTTAATGCCCATCCATATATCCTAAAAAATGCTATTTTCCCGGAAAAGCTTGAACCGGCCATCTCATTTCCGAATAAATGAAAAGGCACACCGCGGATAGGATTTCCGTATCCTATCAGTCCTTCGGATATAAGATTATCGTCATCTTCGGATATGAGATTATCTCCGTCTTCGGATATAAGGTTTGCAATGAGTTCATAGTTGCCGATTAATTCAAGATTCTTATATACACGTACGGCGGAATTATCAAAATCGTTAATTATCGAGATCATACATCCTTCATCAACATCAAGCGGAATGTCAGCGCCTAAATTTTGTATTTGAACGTGAAGAATACCGTTATCATAAGAGATGATGTAAGAATTAAGCTGTGAATCATCAACGTAGCTTACAACGATGCCGGAAGCCGTGATATCTTTTATCCAAAAGACCATTGAAGAGTTTTGAAAAAGTAATGTATCGACATCAAAAACAATACTTGAATTCGCGGTTCCCACTGCATAATTACCGTTAATATCGGGCTCTATTGAAATCGAACTAAAAATAGCATCAGCGACTTCTTTTAAAGAGCCAAGATTTAAGAGGGTGTTACCTTTTATGGCAAAATCTTGAAAATCAAAATAGACGCCGCCATCATCCTGAACAGTATTACCGTTATTAGGCTTCTCTCCGGCTTCACTTTCCGGAACCACAACTAGGCTGTAGTTGCCTTTTACGGTAGTTTTTGGGTCATATGGCGGAATCGGCTTTGACGGCGCATCGAATATTTCAGGCGCGTATGATGCAAGAGATATTTCGGCGCTTAGTTCCGGGCTTGGATTAACAAATTTCGCTTCAATTATGCAGTCTAGTGTTTCTTTTCCAGCCTCGCCGAAAGCATATATGTCTTGCGCCACAACCTCTGAAAGATCGCCAGCAACTTCTAATATATCGGTTATTCCACCGGAAACATTTATGACCGGCAAATAGATTATATTCCCATCATTTTCCTTAAAAATCTGTATTGCGTACTGTTTTTGAGCATCCAAAGAAAGTACTTCATCAAGCTGTATTGTATTATCATCAATATAAACTGCTTTCACAAAACCGCCAGCAAGTCCAACAAGTAAAACATCATGCTGAAATAGGACGCGTTCTCCTACCGGCAAACCGAAATGCTCAATCGAAACTGTCACATTATACTTTTCAGGACGGTTACGCGCGGCCGCAAGCATATATCTTCCGAGTTTTACGATTTGATCGTAATTCGTGACCCCCCAAACAGAAAGCTTTTCGCTGACATCTCCGTTATTCTGATCTAAGGTTTCGCCATCCAAAAGAACAAGATCATTTTTTGCGACATAATCATTCCTCTCATCGTTGTAGGTTATTTCTAATGCTTTCGGAAGTTTTGCAAAGCTTTTGTTTGCTGAGAAATCACGGCTATTTTTAGGGGTAAGGATTGCAATAGGATTTGGCTTTTCAATGTCATGTATAAGCGAATAAAGCCCGCTTTTAACGTAAAACGCGCCGCGGCATGTGGCCAGCACCTTGTTTAATATGTTCCGGAGCGTTTCGCCGTTTGAAATCACACCATCACAGCGGTAATCATTATTTTTGCACCACATATACAGCGCTTCCACAGCCGGCCAGTCAATCGATTCGACATCGACCTTTTCTGGAAGATAACTGCCGCGCAAGCAACCTAAAAATATTGCAGCCGGATTTGAAGTTTTATCAGATACTATCCAGGCAGATTCGCCGGTCCCAGACTCATCGTATATAGGCAAAACAGAGGTAGATATGCAGTTTAACTGGTCAAGAACTCCGTTTGACGTTTCTGTCGCTTTTATGCGGAACGCAAGTAGACACATCTTTTTTAACTCGTTTTCAGAGACCGGCCTGTCATTTATGTTGCTGCGTAATGTTCCCCAGTAAACAGCATCACGAACTTTTACGACTTCCGATGGCACAGTAGTACGATATAAAGCTACTTCCCAATCTCCGTCCGGATTATCTAAAATCTCAGTTTGTGTAAAAGTATAAGAGAGTTCAAAACGCAAAGTATCCGGAGTAGCCCATCTTAAAATCTTTTCTGGGATAGTACTCCAGCCTGTTGCGCCGCGCTTACGATAGCCCATTCCAACAGTTACAGATACGGCTTCTAAGCTGCCGTTATCCTTCATCTTATAGAGACCATTCATAACGATAATGCTTGTTATTTTTAATGTCTTTTTAGGTGTAAATCTCGATTCAATCCCGTTGAGCTCGGGAAGGACGCCTCCGGGTTTGAAAAGCTCAGCATTGATTTGCTCTTCATACATCTTATACGGGTATAAAGTGGGATATTCGCCATCTTGGCGTATCTCAAGCTGTCCGGCATAGTTGCCATCAATAGTAATATTGCCGTTACGGATGTCAGCCGTATTACTGGCTAAAGGGTTAAGCCCAAGTTTAATATCTTTTAGCGAAAGCTGGCCGTAACCTATACAAAGTAGTCCGTAAAGGTACTGATCGCCGCGGCCGTTATTATCAGAAAGTTCAGTGTAGTAAGTTCCAACGAGAGGCGGCGTTATAACGTGCGTGCCGAAAATGACAGGATACTTGCTTCCCAAAGCAATACGATTACGCGCACCTTGAAGCCCGTACTGTTCTTTGCCTTGCGGCGCGTCTTTCTGGTCGGGAACATTGTCACCGGCATAGATTTGAGCAATAGCCGTTCCTGCTATCATACCTGCACCAGCTATAATCAAAGGTACGCCCACGCCATAACCTACAATTGAAAGCACAACTCCTGCAGCAACCAACACGCCGCCGAGTATATAACTTACCGTGTTTGCATCGCCTTTCGGGATTCTTTTAATTGCGATGATAGCCTCCTGCTGTGGTTTTTCGTTCGCGCACGCCGGATACTTTTTTACGATGTCGTTTTCAATGACTACAAAATACCCTTCAAGCTTTAAACGTTCAAATATCTGCGCATATGTAAGCTTTTCAGCGCCGTCAATATTCTTTTCTTTAAACCTTTCGGAAAGCAGATTTTCATATAGATAAAATTTCATAGAATTTCAGCCTCCCCTTTAGATGTGGCTCCATAATGTCTTCAATAATGACATTCCGCTTGTGAGAACAATGAATGATCTTATTATTTCCTATGTAAATGCCGATATGCGAATCGACTCCGCCGCTTTCCATAACTACACCACAGCCTTCGATTGCCGCGTATATTCTTTTTGCAGGATAATTTATTAAGCTTTTTGACAAATTCTTGTTTAGATTTTGTTTTACACCACAGTCGTAGCCATTAAAATCCGGCAAGTCCTTGCCAAAAATCTCTTTTTGAATAAGCAAAAACAGGCCGTAACAATCTATAAAACCATCTTCTCCGCGGGCATTGTCTTTATATTTGTAAAAAAGATATTTTGTGTAGTTTTTCATGCCACCCCCGGAGTAGTTATTGATGAGAATTCGCCGGATGGAAAATCCATGTCTAAAAGGCTTTTAAAAGCAAGATCTCCGCTAAAGGTTAAAGCATTCCAGGACACATTAATAAGCTGAAAGCTAAAGCCGTCAAGCCGTGAAAAGTTACCATCTTCGTAGTATTCGGCCGCAAAACGTATCTGAAGCGGAGATGTTAAATTGCGAATAAGATTTATAAGCGTTTGATCTACCGCGCCCATAGTTATTTTTGCCAACCCCACGCTATCTTTGCTTTGTTCCGGGAACGTAAAAATAAAGGATGCCGGCTGATATGTTTCGCTCTCATATACAAGAGGCTCATTGTTATCGGTTAAGAATAAGGGATTTGAAAGCGAATCATGCGATATCTTTAACAGTATCGGAACCATCCCCGGAACGCGCTTTTTGAAAAGCTTGGCAAGCAGAGCTTTACTTATAGCCATTATGGTTGCTCCTCAAGATTTAGAGTAATGACCCTTTCTTCGGCCGAATCTCTGTAATTTGAAAACCAGCCAGACTCATTTACTATTAAACGCATTTCAACAATCTGCCCGGTCTGTGGGCTAGGAAACATAAATGTTTCAGCACCGCCTTTTAAATTGAAGCGAACCCATTGCGTTAATAAATTCCATTCTGCCGGAGCAAAAGCCATATCGAAATTATGATATTTAGGTACTCCAGTAGTGCGCTGCCGAGTTTTAGGGCTTCCTATGTCATTTTCTTCGACAATAATTGTTGAGCCTTCGCGGTATCCGCGCGGATGCATAGCATTTTGATTAACACCTGCAGGCCAATTCTGACTCATTTGTTATTCACTCCTTTTCTGCCTACGCCGTAAAGTCCGGACATTGTATTTGCACCCTGTGGGCTGGCGAGAAATTCCTGTACTTTTTGCTTGACCATGATATCTAGAGTACGTACATTATTTACATTGCTTTGAGCTACTGATACTTCGGCATTTGCCTGATTGATTATATTAACTTCCACCGATCCGGAACTTCCACCGGATTTATTAAGTAAGGCAACGGCATTCGAAAGCATTGCACTTGCCGCCATGAGAGCTTGAGCTATATTTCCCTGCTGACCTTCATTCAATACCAGCTCACCAGAATTTGCACGTATAAGCACATTATCACCGGATTTAGAATTACCGCCCACAAAACCGCCTGTTGCGAACTTTCCGGCCATTGCCTTAATCACACCCGCAGCTACTCTCATTGCCGCAGCAGCAGCTATTCCTTGTCCAAATGCTGCGTAATCTTTTTTTAATAAGGCTGCAAAAGCTTCAGCTTCTAACTGTGTTGCCAGCGCTTTAACAACATCGGCTAAAGCCAAAACACTTGTTTTTGCAAATGCTTTCATTCCATCTTCGCCACGCGCAAGAGCTTCTCCCATTGCGTCAAAACCTTCCATTGTTGAAGCCATTGCATTCTTTATAATATCGGAAGTCTTAACTGCTGAATCACTCATTTCCTGCATTGCGATTTCCCAACTTTCCGCAAATGTCGGAGCTTTATCTTTTACTGCATCATTTGCACCTTGCATAATTGATGTGATTTGTTCAGCAGAAAATTTGCCCGTATCAATAAGTCGCTGTGCCTCATCTTTATAAAACTGTAAACGCGCCTCTCCATAGAGTTTTTCATCGGCGGCTCTTTTTTGGAGATATTCTTGAACTTGCTTTGCTTGAACATTTAAGCTTGTGCGCTCAACTTCGTTGGTTTGTTCGCCTAGCTTTTCTGCGAGTGTTTTTCTCTGTTCTGCAAGTAAGCGTTCTTGTTCATATCGAACTTTAGCCGCCGCTTCTTGTTCTCTAAGAATTGCAGCATTCCGCTGTTTTTCTATTTCCGCCAGAATCTTGGCATCCATTTTTGCTTGCGCGATAGTTTTCTCTAAACCTCCACCGACTCCCGTTGCAATAGAATCGGTAAAATTTCCAAATTTTCCTAAATCGCCGTATGTTGCTTTAATTGTTTTTGTGACAATGTCTTTAGCTGCTCCCCAGACTTCACTCCATACTGAAGCCGTCTTTTTAGCAGTTTGCTGCTGTTCTTTATTAAGATATGTGTTTGTGATTACGACAATATCATTTAATGTTTTTAGAATGTCTGTTAAAGCGGGAGCAATAGCACCGCCAATCGTTTCTTTTAAATCTCCCCAAGCTTCACTTAGGGCTTTAGTTTTAACAAGTAAAGTGTCCGCATTCGCAGTCGCAAGCTCGCCGAAACGTTTATTTACATTACGCAAAACTTCTTCAAAATCTTTTGCTTTATCGCCTGTCTTAGCAATGCCTAAACCGTAACGACCAAGCATATCTGTGTTGCCTTCCGCAGCTTTAACAAGTAACATCATCGCACTGTTTAGATCCATGCCCAATCCTAAAGAAAGTGCATGAGCTGCCTTAACAGTATCTTTTGCCTGCTGTCCGAATAATCCGAAATTCGTAGCGAGAGCAAGCGCATTCTGAATTGTTTCATCAGATAATCCAGTAAAGTTTTGCATTTCCGTAGCAAAATTCTGGAAGTCAACTAGAGCGGTTTTTGAAGTTATTCCGACATTATTCAATGAAGCCGAGAGTTTGTTAACAGCTTGCTGCGCTTCTCCAAATGCCTTAACAGTACTTACGCCGAAGCGCACAATCATTGCAACGGAAAAAGCCGCCGCTACTTTCTTTGCCATATCAGAAAAAGCGTTCGCCGATTTAGTGGCTTGCGTTTGAGATTGCTTACTTAAATCGTCAAGAGATTTTGCAATCTGCTGAGTAGCAGATAACATATCTTGTCGCATCTGCTTTAAACCCTTTTCAACGCCTTTAGGGTCAAGCTCTGTGCCGATTTTTACGGACCCGTCATTATTTTCTGACATGGCTTGCCCTCTCAATCAATTCTGCTTCAATTTCTTTTGCGCTCCTGCGCGGTCCGTGCGCCAGTGGAATCTTTAATTCTTCCAGTGCATCAGCATACTCCTGACGCATCTCTTTCGGTACATCTTTTTTACGCATCTGACGGAAATTCACAATCTGTCTGAAAGTGGTTTGTTCGTTCAAGCCTTCAAACAAGGCCTTAAAAACATACCAATGAAGTTTTGCTTTCGTTAAATCAATTCTGTATTGCTGCCAAAAGCTCGCGTAAATCCGCGCGCTGTCGATGTCGTAGTCAAATACAATCTTTGCCGCTTTTTTTGCTTTTCTCTTTAATGCTGTATCCGCAAACGGAGAGCCGCCAAGCAAATAAGTTTTCATGATATAGATTATCGCAGCATTTAAGTTGCACGGTTCTTTTTTAAAAAACAACTTTAAAAGAAGCTCCAAACGTCCTGATGTGTCTAACTCTTCATCATCATGAGCTTTAATAAAAATCAAAACCCGACGATAATCAGTCAGAAGCTCCACTCGCTCTCCCGCTATATCAACATATTTCGGCGGCTTATCCGTTAACAGATTCATTTCGCTATCTCCAGATACTTTTGAATCGTTTTCGCGCGTCTGTTCAGTATTCGGGCTTTGCACGCGTCCATAAACTCAAGGAATGAGTAAATCGTTTCTTCAAGCTCCGATAAGTCTTTTTCAGGAAAAAGGTTTGATGCGGTTCCATCGCCCCAAATATCATCGAAAACGCGCTCGCACATATTACAGCCATCTTCAATAACTTGGGCATATGTGCGCTTCTCTTTCTTTTCGCATTCGTCCTGTGTTTTGGCAAAGTTCAAAAAAGCATCCTCAACTTTTTTCATAAACGCAGGATTTGCGAAATTGCAGTTTAAAACTTTCTCTCCTACTTTAAATTCATCAGCCATTCAATTTCTCCTTATGTTGTTAAGCGGCAGGCGTGAATTCTTGGTCTTCCATATCCCATGTCCCTTTTACAAGGTCTCCGTCCTGAGATATCGTACCGGAGAGATTCAGGTCATCTCCGCCCGCTCCGGAACCGTCATTGTCAGGTATAACGTTATATGTGGCCATTCTCGCCGTGAATAGTCCGCTTCCGGAAGTTGTCTCATCCCACGTATCAACCGATACAATAGGAACTTTTATATTGAGTTTCTGATCGGCAGAGAGACCATACAACCATTTTGAAAAT
Source organism: Candidatus Endomicrobium procryptotermitis (assembly GCA_031279415.1). Lineage (NCBI taxonomy): Bacteria > Pseudomonadati > Elusimicrobiota > Endomicrobiia > Endomicrobiales > Endomicrobiaceae > Endomicrobium > Candidatus Endomicrobium procryptotermitis. The sequence continues at coordinate 26,664 of JAITIP010000023.1, forward strand.
GGATCGTCATCATTGAGCAGCCCTGAGTAAGCATATGAGGGCTGATATGACTTTGTTTTCTCTCTTGCCGTTTTATCGGCAATATACTGTCTGGTATCCGTTTCGGGATTGAGACTGTTTGTGAAGTCTGTAATACCTTCATTAATCAAAACCCACTGCGGCGAACTCGCTGTTCCGATGTTTGCATAGTGCAGTTTTTCATACCTCATGCGTTCCATAATATTGCTCCTTTTGCTTTGAATTTTAGATTGAATGTTGCCTGATACAAAGCCACTCCATCGCTGTCCTGCCCTGTAATATCAATCGGAGTCTGAACCAAATCAGCCGCCATTGCTTTAAAGTCATCGCCGAGATCTAAAGTGTTGATATTAGGCAAGCTCTTATAGTCTGGTTTTCTGAATATCTCCGGCAGGCTAACCTGCGACAGCCACGTTCCGATAGCATTCAGCCAGTTAAATGCTTTCTCTTTATCGTCAGCTGAATTTGTTTTGTAAATGATAGAGAAAGAAAGCAAGAACTGTCCGCCTCCCTGTAAGTATCTTTTAAGCGACGTGAAAGTTCCTGCTTTTAAAAGAGCTGCAGGATAGTTTGTACCGCTGTAAAACTCAAGCTCTACTTTCGGCGAAAGATTCGCAAAGTTCGAGTTTATGAATTCCTGCAATGCAACGATGAAAATTTTACCGTCCATTTTACTGTTCCTTCTTGCCGTAAAGAATTTCTTGCACTATCTGAATCCATCTAGTCAGATATTGAGCTTTCGCAAACTCAAACCATAACCTCGTAGCGCGCGAATGCTTGTTTTTAGAATGATTAAACAAGCCGTAATACTGCGCTCTTGCATAAGGTGCATTGTAGACAACCAAACCAGAACCTATTGTAGTACTGAGTATGCCGCTCTTTTCCAGGTTTCCTGTTTGAAAAGGAACGAAAGGCGCACTGTCTTTTAAGACAGCGGCATCCAGCGCGCGTTGGGACTGCCTCTTATTCGCGCCAACTTTCTGCATTACTTTCGATATGTTTATGTTCACTTTTACATTCATCTCGCTACCGCCACCAGAATTATTGGTTTGCCTTCATCAGCTCGCTTAGTAGAAAGCCCTGTTAAGCTAAATACAGGGTATTTCTGCATAAGCTCCTCTTTTGATAAGTTCAAATCTGCATCATCAACTTTGCGCGTAATGAAAAAGTCAGCTTCCGTTTTTATCGTCCAAGATGTATCTTTATCCGCGTCAGACTGGCGAGTCCAATCATCAGACTGAACATAGGCTTTGCCGCCGGAGTCGTAATCACGCAAATCAATAAGCAGCGTTGAAGTGTCCTGCGTTTCAATGCCTCTACGTGCCAGACGCACGGCTCTGCCATCTTCAAAACGAACTCGTACAAGCGTAGTAGCCCGCCATTTCGTCTTATTTCCATCTGGAGAGCTATTAAACAGAGTTACTGTATCTGGTCGTAAAAACGCACTTACTACTTGCATGGACACATCCCGGCATACAGCAGGTTTGTCGGATATAGATAACTCCGAGCGCGGCCGTATGCTTCAAAATTTATTTTTTGAATACTTTCTTTATCTATTGTATAGCTGTAATCCGGTACGCTTTCGGAAGTCTTTAACGCTCCGCCCGAGCCTGCCGTGAGTTTGAAATACGCGTAGCGGGCTTCGGCAAGTGCTGAAGTCGCCATTTTAATTTGAGTTTGAATGCTCGCACTGAAATTACCGAAGCCGTGACGTTCGATACGACCATAAGTCATAGCGTTAACATCTTCGCTTGCGCGTAAAGCTACTCGAGCAAAATCAGCGGAGGGTATAGGATTTCCCATATAGACGTTGTTATAAAAATTTTCATCAATATATGCTGCCATCTTTATACCCTCCTCGATTTGTTAAGCTCTTTTTGCGAGCGTTATTGTCTTCGTTACAGCCGAGCTTCCGACAGTTATATCCGCTGTCTGCGTTACCTTACCCTGTTTTGTTACTCTGTAAGGATAAGTTCCGGCAGGCATATTAAATACAACCTTGCCATCCTCATCAGTCAGAAGCGCTGTGCCGTTTAACGTTACCCTTGCACCCTTAATCGCAGCTGGAGTTGAAGCATCGTCCTTAACTGTGAAAGTTACGGTCCGCGTATCGTAGGACTGACCAGATTTCGCTTCCAAATATGCAAAAGGGAAGTTCGTTCTGTCCGGATCTAACGCAGTCGCTGGGTTCGGCAAAGCCCAACCCATCCTCAAGACGACACGCAGTGCAACCATATCCTGCTGTGCGAGATTGTAGAGAATTTTATTCGAATCGTTCGGATCTGTAATTACACCTTCAGTCAGAAGTTTTATCGTGATATCCTGACGAATAGAATAAACCGCCTGTTTCCAGTCACCCACGATGAGCGGAGTTATTGAAGAATCAAATCCACCGTTTTCAGGGAAGAACATCGGTAAACCATCCAGTGCATACTGAGTCCTTTCCTGCATTCCGTTTTTATTGAAAATAGGCTGACCGTTGGAGTCCTTAATTCCGCGCAAGTTGGCTCTCATAGTCAATCCTGCTACCACACCGTTAGGCATATAACCGGCTTCTTCAACTTTGGAAATCACACCACCTTTTTCAAGTAAGAGATCATACATATTCGGATTGCTTGCCGGTATTTGAACATTATTGCCAGCATTGCGCGCTGATGTTATGATATCGTTGCGGAATCCTGCAGGTTTGTTTTTGCCGAAGATAATAGCTTCGTCAATTACTCTGCCGAATGCTTCCTCAATTTTGGGCTGTATTGCGCCAAGAATGTCATAATCGGCATCAGCAAGTACGGCTTCGGAAATAGGCACGATTACCGCGACTTCTTCAGCCTTAATCAAAACCTTATCCCATGCCGCCATTGTCGTCTGTTTCGTGCCGGTGTCGCCGTTTACCCAGTAAGCCTGCGGCAGCACATCGTCAACTCTCATCACTTCCTGCCCAGTCGTCATGTTCGGAAGTCTCGTCATCATTGAAAGAACAACTGATGCTTTGGGAACTCCGGACAAGATTCCGGGCAAAATTACTTTTTCTAAAAGCGCTATATCTTCTCTTGTTATAAGCATTTCTGTCTCCTTTTAATTCGCGGAACTCTTTACCGCTTTTCTAAATACTTTATTTTCCTGCTTTCCTAAATACATCATTCGCTTTTGCTCTAGCCTCTGCCACTTCGCTTTCGGCTGTTGATGCATTATTGTTATTCAGAGGAAAAGTACTCTTTTTTTCTGGCGTGACTTTGGTTTCTGTCTTCCACTCGGGATACGTTTCCAGAACACTGTCAACCGCTTTATCGAACGGCGTATCTTTTGATACGAGCTTTTCAGCCTGTGAAATTGCGGCATCCATATACTTCGATTGAATGCCTTTTCCTGAAACCGTCTTCTCGTGTTCAAAACGTGTGATTTTACTCTGATAGGAAGCGACATCGCCTTCTAAATCATTAATGCGCTTCTTCAATTTTTCATCACCCGCTACGCTCGACTGAAGATTGGCGATTTCTCCGTCTTTCTTTTTTATCGCCTCATCGTGTTCTGCAATTATGCGCGTATGCTTATCTTTAGATACATACTCGCCTGTGGATAAATCCACCAACTTAATTCCGGTACCCTCGAGTTTCGACTTTACCTGATTAAACAACTCTTCGCCTAACTTCGCCTTTAAAAAATCCATACTTCCTCCTTTAACTACTCGCCGTTCTCAATACCTGATTGCAGCGTACCTGTATTTTATCGCCTATAGGTTAGGCTATTTTTTCGCGGGCATACTGTCGCGCGAGATTATTTGATTTGACGAATTCTGATTGGCGCTTCTGCCATTCTTTTACTTTTAAAAGTTCTGCAGTATTATCTTGCCCACCGGCTTCCATAACGTCTGCTCTGCGCTTCCATCCGCGTATCATTCTTTCGTTGTATCTCTGCTCTTGGTCAAGCGCATACATTTCGGCATTTTCTTTTGATGTAAATATCTCTGCAAATGGATCTTCAACGCGTGGATCGCAAGGGTAAAAATTATGTCTGCAGTTTGCGCCGCAAAGTCCTGTGACTGTACCATAGCCGGTTGCTTCGTAGAAATTCGGATATTTAGAACTCTTTCCAGTTAAACTGAATATCCTTCCCTGCCAAGCCGCATGCTCTTCTCTTGCGCCGATATGCTCTGAAGTTTTGACGGTATCGTAATCAAGTTCTATGGTACGATTAAGAGAGATATTCGCTGTAGTTCTATTCACTCCAGTTACAATTGCCCGGCGCGCACCAGCCTCTACTGAAATACTTCTACCGCTTGAATACTCGATTGAATAAACGCCTTCTTGTGCCAGCTTACGTACTGCACTCTCTACTGCTTTATCCGGAGTGAAAGCTCCGCTGACAACCTCAAAATGTGCTGTATCAAGAAACGCCGTGAACTTTGATATTGCAATAGAACCTGTCGTGTTTGAAAGATTTGTCAAGGTTCCCATCGTTTGAATATATCCGGCTTCAATTATTTGCGCCCACCTATCCAAACTTGAAGTTGTGGCCGTTGCCGTTCCGGAAAGACGCAGTATCCTATTATCGTTTGTAATGCTTTTAGCCGATGCACTTTTTAAAACTGATTGAAGTTCACTGCTTGCCGATTTCAAGGATCCGCGTACATCGCTTGATATTGCGTTATAAAATGAATTAACTTCCTTTAATTTTTCCTGCTGCCAACGCTGTGCTGAAACGCCGTAGTTTGCCCTTTTCAAACGTGCGGCAAGACTTGTTTCAATACTCGTTTGAAGCCCCGAGAAAATTGAATCAAGCCCATCGCTCATATGGTCAAGGTAAGATGCTTCAAGCATTAGCCGTTGCCTCCTCCAGCACCAGTAAAGTCAAATGTTGGATATGTTTTAGCCGGCGGCACATTCTTTTTTGCCGTCTCGGCATTTTCGCCATAGAACGCTTCTCTATATTCCCACGGAGCAGCAATGCCGGCATTTATTTCATTAATCATCTGCGCCTTTTCAGCATTAGTATCCTCAATGATACTATCGTCAAATTGGACTGTTACTGTGACTTCCTTGCCTACAGTTAATGTCTTTAAGAATAAAATCCCTCTTGCTAAATTCTTAAGTGCTGCGGCAACAACCTTCTGATGTTTTTGCATTGTGCGGAACATATCGGAATTTTCAGAGATGACCTGCGTAGCAGTTGCCGCATTGGTACCGTCAAACTTATAAACCATATCGCCCATGCCGACTTTCTGAGAAAGAAGTATCAATTCTTTTTCAAGCGTCGTTGCGTAATCATTAGCGCGGTACGCAGGTGTGATATCTTCAATCAATGGCTTTGAATCCTTGCTTGCAAACTCTTGCGGGATATTGTAGATGACGCTATCTTGTTCATCGGTTACAGGTCGAGGATTTCCGTTAGCGTCTATCTTAACCAGAGCTTCTGATATAGCAATACGAGGGCGTCCTGTCTTCATTGAAATCGACATACCATCAAATGCGATATCGCAGTCTTTTAAGTTATCGATGGCATTAGCATAAATTGAAATACCCATAGGGGAGTTTTCGTCTACATTGTTAGCAATAGCAGGACGGATAATAGAAAATAAAGGAGTAGCCGTATCATAACCTTTCTCATCTTCAACCTCTTCAAACTTTACAGGAACATCAATAACCCAGCCTGTACGAACATTGATCTCATAAAATCTGTTTGCAACAACGTAGTACCATTCATCTTTAGGCTTATCGCGTTTACGTTCATGCGCCTGAAGATACAAATACATTTTGCCTTTTTTTGCCATCACACTGCCGAAAGCACAGCTCACAATCTGACCATTTGCCCACTCCAGAGGAAAAACCATATCACCGTGGACATAATCAATGAGCGGCTCATCGCCTTCGTTTTCCTGACGTAACACCCATGCGCCCGTTCCTTCCGCAAAGGCTGATTCGATTGATTCGTTACCGAGTACGTCAAAGTTATTAAAATCAAGAGCAGCTTGGAACGCATCCTGCAAGCCCTGTTCAGAAATTGTTACATAGGTCTTTTCGTTAAACAGCAAATTTGCCCAGTCTTCGCATACTTTTTTAGCCATACCGAGAGAGCGCATCTCAACGCAAGTACTTTGACCTTTGGCTTGGTGGATTTTGTATGTGTGAAATTTGCTGACTTTGCCGCGATACCATAGTTTCCAATCGTGCATTAAATCGTAAAAGCCGGGGCGCACAGTGACATAGCCTGCACTGCGAATTAAAGATATAATTGAATTTCTGTTAAGATACATTAAGCCACCGCCTTATAAGAATTTAGCTGACCCACAAACGCTTCCGAACCGTACTCTTGAGAATCAAGCGGATCTATATTTGAAGTGAAGTCATCAAGCCTTTTATCTTCATCTGCCTTATCATCCCAGAGAGCTTCAGCAAATGCATCCTGTGTATATTTGCAGTGTTCCATAATCTCAAGCCGGCCCTGTGATAAAAGCAGATTGTCCATTCTGATTCTGTCAATAATGGGCAGCTTGAGCGAATTTCTCAAAAGTAAAGGAACTTTGTCTTTTTTCAGTTCAGCGGCAAGCCCGCGAATTAAAACCTGCTCGGCAGAATCGGCAAACGCATACTTTAATGCCGGATAAGTGCGGATATTTCTCTGAACAAAAGAGCTGAATGCTGCCGCAAGAGTTGCCGGATTATCAAGCGCGCCTTTTCTGTATTCCTCATCAAGAATAATTTTTTTTGCGTAGCGCGGCGTAAATCCAACAAGGCTAAAAGACTGCCCGGACTTATTTCCTCCAAAGTCTACGCCTACAGAACCCAGCATTATTGGCGGCGCGGTTTTAATAATAAAGTTCTTCGGATTGTTTGCAAAGAGCGGATATACTGCGCCTTCAGCTGCAATTCTTAAGCCTAGAATGTCACGTTTAAACCATATAGACTCTGTATCGTACGTTGAAAGTATCTGACGTTTTACCGCATCCGGAATGCTTGAGTTATCGGCAATCGTAAAATGTTCATAATTAAAGCCGTAATTCTTAATCTTTTTTTGCTGCTTAAAATGAAAATCCAAGACATCTGCGTAATACCAATGCTTTGGCGGCTTCGGGTTCAGATCGTGAAATATTTTTCTATCAGAGCTGGATATAGTCCTATCGAAAACTTCTTTGATAAAATCAGGATGGCACTCGTTTGACTCAGTAATCAGCGCGGTTCCGTATGAGTTGCCCTTGATAAGTTTCTCATCGCCTTTTTTACCGCCGCCGGAAATCAATATAACTTTTTGACCTTTTGGAGTATCAACATAAACACAATCGCGCCCTTCATATTTTCCAGCGCGGTATCTTCCGGCAAAATAGTAACGAACGCCCAAACCGTTTGAATCGATAATATTTAGCTTTGCGCTTGCTACCGAAACGCCGGCAGCTAAATGCAAATCGTCATCGTGATTATCAACTTCTATACACCATGCCAAAGTATTAACGATGTTCTTACTGCCTCTTTTACCGCCTTCGGCGACATTAAACCAAGAAGTCCTTGACCGCTTAATAAAAGCGACCTGTTTAGCGTTAAAAGGTTTTAATTTACTCACTAGCTTTGACCTCAATCAGATTTTTAATATCCTGTGTTTTTTCAGGATTCTGCAAAGTCTTTAAAATTTCTGACAGCCGCTGCTCCGGAGTTATTGCTCCGGCAGATGGAAGTTCTATCTTTACTCCCATGAAAGACCGTCCAATTATTCTGTCAAGGATCTTGTCAAAAACTGCGTGATTGCCTTCTTTCATAGCTACGTCTATATTTTTCAAAAACCAAACTTCAAGCAAAGTTAAATTTGTTCTGTCTACCTTGTTAAAATCAGCCTCAGTCATCAAAAGATACTTTGAAAACATCTCAATAATCTTTTCGACCGACAGTCTGCGCGCTTCTTTTATTTCATCTGGAAGCTTTGGCCGCCCTTTAGGGTTTCCTGACTGGCCTTTTTTCCAATTACTACCGCCAGTCTTTTTACCTTTAGCCATATAACTAACCTCGCATTAATCTTGCTTTTTGGTTAGTAAACAACTCCCATCTCTTTACTATTACATCGCAATATTTGGGGTCAAGCTCCATAACACGACAATGGCGGCCGAGTTGCTCACATGAAATAAGCGTAGAACCGCTGCCGCCAAAGCCATCCAGAACTATATCTTTGCTTCTTGAATTGCGCTTTAATGC
>JAITIP010000024.1 GCA_031279415.1 Candidatus Endomicrobium procryptotermitis
GGGATACGCAAATTGACGGCGCAATAACGGCAAATAACGAAGTTTCAATTGTTTCCAAAGGAAATATTATTACGTCAGCGATATCAGAAATAAAGTCAACAGCCGCAGGGGTATTGTTAGACAGCACGGACAATACGCAAGTAGGCGGTGCAATTCTAGCAAAAGAAGACGTGAAAATTGTATCTGAAAAAGCAGCAATAACAACGACCGCCAAAATTACTTCAAGCGATGCGGGCGTTTCATTGGAGAGCGCAGAAAATACGCAAGTAGGCGGTGCAATTTTAGCAAAAGAAGACGTGAAAATTGTATCTGAAAAAGCAGCAATAACAACGACCGCCAAAATTACTTCAAGCGATGCGGGCATTTCGTTAGAGAGCGCAGGGGATACGCAAATAGGCGGAGATGTTTTGGCAAAAGAAGATGTAGAAATTGTATCAAAGAAAGCAATAACAACGACAGCTGCAATCACTTCAAACGAGGCTGGCGTTTCATTAAACAGCACGGACAATACGCAAATAGGCGGGACAGTTTCAGCTAAGAAAGATGTAAATGTAAATGCGGGCGGAAGTTTAAGCGTAAACGGAACAATCAATTCCGATGCGAATATCTCTTTAAACAGTAAAGATGACGCTGAAATAAACGCGGCAGTATCCGCCGTAGGAAACATATTGTCTAATATTGAAAACGGCGCATTGATAATAAACGACGCGGTAAAATCCTCTTTGGGAAATATCAGACTGAATATTTTGCATAATAATCTTTTTATCAACAATAAAGTGATTTCAGAAAACGGAACTGTTTTTGCAAACGTATATGGAAATATCAGCGATGACCCGTTTTCACAAAACGCCGGTATCTATGCAAAAGAAGTTGACCTAAAATCCGTTGCGGGAAACATAGGCGGCGCAGCAAATAATATGCGCATTGAAAATTCGGATTCATTGCCTCTTATAGCTTCAGTATCTGCGTTAAACGGAGAAATTTACGTTGACGGTTTTACTAACGGTTTAGTAATAAAGAAATTTGCAAGCGGGCAAGATACTCTTATTCTTGCGGGCAGCGATATACAAGGTTATGCTTTTGCAGGCGAAAGAGAACCTAATCTGTCTGCGAAAAATATAATTATTCACTCTACAAACGGTTCCGTGGGAACAAAAGACGCAAGAATAACCGTAGCTCCGATTAATGTTGACCCTCTTAGCGGAAACGGGAAAGTTAATGTTTCGGCTTACAGCGGAATATACATAAATCAATACGAGCAGCTTTTTTACAGCGATTATATAAGAAACTTGGGATACGGCGAGGCTTCGCTTTTAGTTCCCGACAATAACGTATATATCGGCGAAGCAATAATGTTAGGCGGGAGTTCTTTAAATATTAATTTTTTAGACAATAGATATAAAAAGAACGTAGAGATAGCCGCTAAAGACATCAAAAAAATAGTAATTCACCCCGATGCTGTTCTATACCCTAATGAAAGTCAGGCCTTATTAAAATATAATACTATTTCAAGTTTTAAGCAGAATATAAAAGACGAAATGGAAAAAATATTAGACGAACTGACAATTTCAAGTTTTGAGCGGGAAATAAAAGACGAAATGGAAAAAACATTTGATAACCCGACAATAATAAGTTTAAAAACCGAATACGAATAAAAAATTCCATAAATAAAATCCCTGCAAAGCCAAAACCTTGCGGGGATTTTGTCGTTAATGCCATTCAATCCCATTTTTTAAAAAGGAGTATCAGAAAAAGCAAAGCGCTACAACTTTATTGTTTAAATTGCTTAAAACAGGGGGCCGCTTGAGTGGAAATTTCCAACTATTTTAAGCCAGTAAAGTGTCAATATCTGCGTATTTTACAAGCATACCGTCTTAAAGAGTCACAAAAAGACATTTATTTGCAAGTTTCATATTGTTTATATTATTCAAAGTTCCATTATTTTTGCCTTTCCATATTATTAAGCCGTAATCAGCCTCTTTTGCCATAACTTTGCCTTTAGCGGTATAAAACTTTCTGCTCTTTTTTCATATGTCGGTTTCTATATGTTTAACTTTCCAATTTCCGACATTGTTTCTTATATAATCGCAGACAAAATAAATGATAACATTTCCGTATCGCTTTTTTGCAAGATATTTCTGAACTAATAAATCCGATCATTTTGTGTAGCCAATGCAAACCATGATTATATTATCAATTTTCTCTGTCCAGCATTATGATTTTGCCTCAGAATATGATAATATCATAATAATTCCAAGAATATCGCTATCAAAAGAAAAACCTATAAAAGAGGATGTCTAGCCGATTTGACGGTAAAAAGGCTGTTGTCTAAAATGATTTCGGATAATTTATTATCTGTAGCAGTCAAAAACAGAAACAGAAAATACATTTTAAAAAATAATTAAAATTATATGTCGAGGAAAAATAAATGCCGATTTTAGATTTTTTGCTTCCTAAAAACGGGAAGAAACAGAAAGTGATTCTTTTGGGTTCAGGAGCATTGTCCATAGGTCAGGCGGGGGAATTTGATTATTCGGGATCGCAGGCCGTAAAAGCTTTAGAGGAAGAAGGACTTGAAGTTATTATTATTAATCCGAATATTGCGTCCGTGCAGACTAATGCCGGTACAAATAAAAAAGTTTATCTTTACCCGATTACCTCTTTTTGGGTTGAAAAAGTTATACAAATAGAAAAACCCGCCGCGATAATTTCTTCTTTCGGCGGACAGACTTCTTTAAACTGTGTAATAGCCCTTGAAAAATCCGGCGTGCTGAAAAAATACAATGTTAAGGTTTTAGGAACTCAGGTTGAAGCGCTTGAAATGTCGGAAGATAGAGATTTGTTCGCCGAAAAAATGAAATCCATAGGTGCTCCGATTGCCCGCAGTCATGCCAGCTCCACTGTTGAAGAAGCTTTAAAAATCGCCGAAGAAATAGGCTATCCGGTAATTACAAGATCCGCTTTTGCTTTGGGTGGATTAGGATCGGGGCTTGCCAAAACGCCTTCGGAATTAAAAAAACTTACGCAATCCGCGCTTATGATGTGTCCTCAGGTTTTAATCGAGAAATCGCTTCACGGATGGAAAGAAATAGAATATGAAGTAATGCGCGATAAAAGCGGCAACTGCATAACCATATGTAATATGGAAAATTTTGACCCGATGGGCATACATACCGGGGATTCAATAGTCATAGCACCGTGCCAGACAATCAATAATATAGAAAACAATATGATGCGCGATATGGCCATAAAAATTGCACAAAACGCAGCTATCGTTGGTGAATGTAATGTGCAGTATGCTTTAAACCCGAAAGATTACAGCTTTTACGTCATAGAAATCAATGCGCGTTTGTCGCGTTCTTCGGCTTTGGCAAGCAAAGCGACAGGTTATCCCATAGCTTATATCGCGGCAAAAATTGTCATAGGGTTTGACCTTCTTGAGCTGAAAAATCCCGTAACGGGTACAACCTCCGCATTTTATGAACCGTCACTTGATTATGTGACGCTTAAAGTTCCACGCTGGGATTTAAGCAAGTTTAGCGGCGTTTCAAAACATCTCGGGACACAGATGAAATCCGTTGGCGAGGTTATGGCCATAGGCAGAAATTTCTGTGAAGTGCTTCAGAAAGCCATAAGAATGGTAAATGAAAATGAAGACGGAATAACTGTAAACGTATTTAAAAATTCTACAGATGAAGAGCTTGAAAAAGAACTTTTATCCCCGACAAATTTAAGAGTTTTTGTAATATATGAAACTTTCAAAAGGGGAAAAACTCTCGAATACGTATATGAAAAAACGAAAATAGATTACTGGTTTTTATCGCATGTCAAATATGTGGCAAAAGCCGAAAACGAACTGTTGGACTTTTTCACTTCGGAAAACAAAAAAGATTCAGTTTTGAAGGAAGATATTTCTGATGCTTACAAAAAAATTCCCAAAGAACATCTTTTAAGACTTAAATCCAGCGGTTTTTCAGATTTTCAGCTGACAAAAATATTTTTGTCAGCTCGGCTAGATCCGAAAATAAAACTTACAATAAGAAAAATAAGGTCTTTGTCGCTTGCTGTGAGAGATTTAAGAAAGCGGCTTAAAATACAACCCGTAGTAAAACAAATAGACACAACTTCTTCGGAATATCCTACAAAGTCGAATTATCTTTATCTCACTTATGGCGGAACACACAGCGATATTTCCACGAAAAAAAATAAAAGCAGCATAATAACACTCGGAAGCGGAAGTTACCGCATAGGCTCAAGCCTTGAATTTGACTGGTGTTCTGTTATGACGAGCAATTATTTTAAAAATAAGAAAAATGACAGTGTTATTATCAACTGCAATCCTGAAACGGTTTCAACGGATTTCAGCGCTTCAGACAGACTTTATTTCGAAGAGCTTTCTTTCGAAAGAGTTTTGGATATTATAGATATAGAAAATCCTAAAGGTGTAATCGCCTGTATGGGCGGGCAGAACCCGAACAATCTCATACAGCCTTTAAGCGAAGTTAAGGTGAAAATTTTAGGTCACAGTCAAAAAAGTGTGGATGCCGCAGAAGACAGGGTAAAATTTTCGGCAATGCTTGACAAATTCGGTATAGACCAGCCGGAATGGGTGTCGGCTACATCTATAGAAGAAATCAAAAAATTTATAGAAAAAGTCGGGTTTCCTGTTTTAATACGTCCGAGTTTTGTATTGTCTGGAACTCTTATGAACGTTGCAAACGATCAAAAAAGTCTGGACTATTATCTGTCGCTTACCAAAGACATTTCTGCGGATTTTCCCGTGGTAATTTCAAGGTTCATACTTGATGCGAAAGAAATAGAATGTGATGGAATCGCAAAAGACGGCGAAGTAATTTTATCGCTTGTAAGTGAACATGTTGAAAACGCGGGCGTCCATTCGGGCGATGCTACGATGGTGTTTCCCGCGCAAAAACTTTACGGGCATACCGTCAATGTTATTAAAGATATTACTAGAAAAATCGCCAAAGGGCTGCATTTAAATGGACCTTTCAATATTCAGTTTATAGCAAAAGACAACGATGTAAAAGTTATAGAATGCAATGCGAGGGCTTCGCGCTCTTTCCCTTTTATTTCAAAAGTTTCAGGTGTAAATCTTGCCGAAGTAGCCTGTAAAGTCATGAACAATGAAAAAGTAAAAGAAATTTTGATAGACGAAAGTAAAATTTCCCATGTTGGCGTGAAAGCGTCTATGTTTAGCTTTCAGCGTCTTGACGGTGCAGACCCCGTAACAGGTGTTGAAATGGCGTCTACGGGTGAGGTAGGATGTCTTGGAAAAGATTTTAATCAGGCTATACTTTTGTCAATGGAGTCCACTCAGATAAGAAAACCTAAAAAAGGTGTTTTGCTAAGCACAGGCAGGGAAAAAGACAAAGTTAAGTTTATGGAAGTCGCTGATAATCTTTTTAAATTGGGCGTTCCTGTTTATGCAACTAAAGGCACCGGCGAATATATGCAAAAACGCGGTTATACGGTAAATATCGTTCACTGGAACAGAACCCCGCGAGCTGTCGACGCGATAATAGAAGGCAAAGTTGATTTTGTAATAAACGTAGCAAAAAATTTGACTGTGGACGAGTTAAAAAACAATTCTGAGATAAGAAAAACAGCTGTAAAATGCGGTTGCTCGATATTAACAAATCTCGAAAAAGTAATAGCATATTTGAGAGCCTATGACTCTTACGAAGAATTGCAAAAATTGGAAAATTTGATAAGTTTGTAAATGTTCCTTTTGTGACATATTATTGAAAAATAGCGGCGCCGTTGTTTGTAAAAATATAAAAAATGGAACATTATAAAACAATAGCGGTAAAAAATATAAGGTTTAAATATGGAAAAAGAGACTAATTTTCAAACTTCTTTATTAAAGCATATAGACGATTTTCGTTCTGTTTTGGAAACTTCAAATGGCGATTGGACTGTTAAAGGTTTTATTGATGTATTTAAAAATATATATACGATTTCCATTGATACTAAAGTTATATCAAAAATTATTGAACTAATGCTTTTCCCAGCGTTAGAAAGATTTGCAAAAGACAATTCTTTTATTATGGAGTTTAGCAAGGAGCAAAATCATTACCCTGATATAACGTTTATAACAAAGGATAAAGAAAAAATAGCGCTTGATTTAAAAAGTTCTTATAGAACTAAAACAGGCGGAGTTTCAGGTTTTACTTTAGGAGCTTTTACTGGTTATTTTAGAGATAGAAAATCAAATAAAAATATAACGTATCCTTATGACAATTATACCAAACACTATATATTAGGCGTTATATATTCTAAAAACATTGAAAAAATTGACGAAAGAAAAGTATATAATCTAAATAATTTTGAAAAAATAAAATCCGTTGTAAAAAAGTTTGATTTTATTGTCCAAGAAAAATATAGGATAGCGGCGGATAGACCCGGCAGCGGAAATACAAAAAATATCAGTTCTTGTAATAAAATTGCAGATTTAAAAAATGGAAATGGAGTATTTTCACAGTTGGGAGTTAAGATTTTTGACGATTATTGGATAAACTATATGACAAAAGAAATGGCAAAAACCGCAGAATTATCAAGACCGCCGTATTCAAATATAAAGCAGTATTTAAATTATAGGAATATAAAAAATGTATGACAACGTTTCTATCACCGTTAATCAATGCGGATTATTTGATAATTTAGCAATTGCGCAAAGAGGTGTGTTCCCGTCTACCAGATATCAAGGCAGTAAGAATAAGCTTGTCAAATGGATAGATTATTGCACTAAAGATTTATCTTTTGAAACTGTCATAGATGTTTTTGGAGGAACGGGTTGTATAGGACATATGTTTAAAAATAGGCGTAAGCAGGTTTTTTATAACGATATATTGAAATTTAATTATTATATAGGGCTTGCTTTAATAGAAAACTCAAAAATCATATTAGAAGAAGACGATATAAATTTTATTTTGACAAAGCAAGATGTCGTAAAATATCCATCTTTTATAGAGAATACTTTCAAAGATATTTATTTCACGGATGCTGAAAATCAATGGCTTGATTTTGTCATAACAAATATAAATTCGGTAAAAAATAAGTATAAACGCGCTTTGGCGCATTACGCCGTGTTTCAAGCCTGTATAATAAAAAGACCTTATAACTTATTCCATAGAAAAAATTTGTACATAAGAAATGCAGAAGTCAAAAGAAGTTTCGGAAACAAAGTCACGTGGGACGCTTCGTTTGATTATTATTTTAGAAAATTTGCCAAACAGGCAAATAAAGCCGTTTTTGAAAATAAACGTCAAAACAGGGCTTTAAATTTTGACGTTTTTGATTTAAATATAAAAGCCGATATGGTTTATATAGACACTCCTTATATTTCTCAAAAAGGCGTAGGAATAGATTATTTAGATTTTTATCATTTTTTAGAAGGGATTACAGATTATAATTCTTGGGATAAAAAAATTGAAAAAAAATCAAAACATAAAAAATTTAAATCTATCGAAAATGTTTGGAACAATAAAGATAAAATTGAAGAGTCGTTTGATAAACTATTTGAAAAATTTCAAAATTCAATCCTCGTTATTTCATACAGAAACGATGGTATTCCGTCGATTGAAAAATTAGTGGAACTGTTGTCAAAATATAAAAAGAATATAGACGTCAAACAATCTGATTATAAATATGTATTGAGCGGGAGGGCTTCAAAAGAAATTTTGATAATCGCTCAATAAAGGATAAATAATATGTGCGGAATTATTGGCGTTGAAAACAATGAGAATGCGGCTGTTTTGGTTTCTGCAGGGCTTTTGACTTTACAACACAGAGGCGAGGAATCGGCAGGCATAACCGTCGGTGGAAATGACAATATGAGAACATTTCGTTCTATGGGGCTTGTATCGAGAATCTTTAATGAAGACACGCTTGCGAAACTTCAAGGCAGTGCGGCAATAGGGCATGTGCGTTATACGACTTCCGCAAAAAGCACGCTTATAAATGCACAGCCCTTCCAGATAAGCTGTATGCATGGAAACATCTCGGTAGCACATAATGGAAATATTACGAATTTTACAAAAATTAAACATATTCTTTTAAAGAAGGGGGCGATTTTCAGCCATACCTCGGATACTGAAATTTTCCTGCATCTGCTTGCTATGTCAAAAGGAAGCTTGTCAAATATAGTCGCGCAATCTATGAAAAAACTTGAAGGTGCTTTTTCTCTGGTTATATTGAAAGACAAGACTCTTATAGGAGCACGCGATGCGGATGGTTTCAGACCTCTTGTGCTTGGAAAATTTGAAAATTCATATATCATAGCTTCCGAAAGCGCGGCGATAGAAGTTATGGGTGGAAGCTATGTGAGGGAGATAGAGCCGGGCGAAATAGTAGTTATAGAAGACGGCAGAATAAAACGTTCATTCTTTTATAAAAAACCTAAAAAAAGGAATACCTGTATTTTCGAACAGGTTTATTTTTCGAGACCTGACAGTATAATGTTTTCAAAATCTGTCAAAGAAGCGAGAATAAAAATGGGCGAATGTCTTGCAGCACAAATGAAAGGGATAAAAGCGGATATAGTTATGCCCGTACCGGATACCGGCTATTTTGCGGCTCAGGGTTTTTCAAGAGCTTCGAATATACTGTTTGAAACGGGTTTCGTGCGAAATCATTATGTAGGCCGTTCATTTATAAAACCATCGCAGAATTTAAGAGATTTGACAGCCAAACTTAAATTGCGTCCGATAAAAGAAGTCGTAAACGGAAAAGAAATAATTCTCATTGACGATTCGATAGTAAGAGGTACAACATCAAGAAGAATAATAGGAACACTCAGGGCTGCTGGAGCCAAAAAAATACATTTTGCTCTTTCTTGCCCGCCTATTATCGGCCCGTGCTATTACGGCATAGACACTCCGATGAAAGAACATTTGATTGCAGCTCAAAAGTCCGTCGAAGATATAAGAAAATATTTAAACGTAGACACTCTGACATTTTTAAGTCTTAAAAATTTGGTAAATTCGTGTCGCGCGGAAGATTTGAAGCCTGACACTTTTTGCACGGCGTGTTTTACCGATAAATATCCCACAAAAATTTCAAAATTAACATATAAGGAAGGATGTTAAATGACAAAGTATATCTTCATTACCGGTGGTGTGGTCAGTTCTTTGGGAAAAGGAATTTCGGGTGCAAGCATAGGAAAACTGCTTCAGCTTCACGGTTTTAAAGTCAATATGATAAAATTTGATCCTTATATAAACGTCGATCCGGGAACAATGAACCCCTATCAACACGGGGAAGTTTTTGTTACTGTAGATGGAGCGGAATCCGATTTGGATTTGGGAACTTACGAAAGATTTTTAGATGTTTTTACCAGCAAAGCCAATACAAATACCTCAGGAGATATTTATCAAACGGTTATAGACCGCGAAAGGAGAGGAGATTATGACGGGGCCACAGTTCAGGTTATTCCGCATATAACCGATGAAATAAAAAAGCGTTTCAGTGCTTTGAAAAACGAATGTGATATAACGATAATAGAAATCGGTGGTACAGTCGGCGATATAGAAGGGTTGCCTTTTATGGAAGCAGCAAGGCAGTTTCAGCTTGAAAATAAAAAAGAGGATGTTTTTAGCATACATGTAACACTTGTTCCTTACATAGCAGGTGCACACGAGCTTAAAACGAAGCCCACACAGCATTCGGTAAATAAACTGCGCGAAATCGGTATTTCTCCGGATATGATAATATGCAGAACTGAACATCATCTCGATAAATCGCTGAAAAGAAAAATTTCTCTTTTCTGCAATGTTCCCGAAGACTGTGTTGTCGATGCTATGGACAGTCCGTCAATTTATTACATTCCAGAAGCTCTCTACAGGCAGAAAGTGGATTCTCTTATAATAGAAAAATTAAACCTAAAGCCAAAAAAGAAATTTAATAAAAGTTGGTTTAACAAAATCAAAAAGCTCGGCAAAATCAAAAATAAAGTAAAAATAGCCGTTGTAGGCAAATATGCAGATTTAAAAGACGCGTATAAATCCATTGACGAATCCCTCAATATTGCAGCAGCTGATCTTAATGCCGCAGCCTGTACGGATTATCTCGGGGCAGAAGATAAATATTTGCTTAAAAAGCTTAAAAACTATGATGCCATTTTGGTTCCGGGAGGATTTGGCAACAGGGGCATTGAAGGAAAAATTAAAGCCATAACGTATGCAAGAGAAAACAAAGTTCCATTTTTTGGAATTTGTCTGGGAATGCAGTGCAGTGTTATAGAAATATCAAGAAATATGGCCGGCATGAAAGGAGCGAACTCAACTGAATTTAATGAGAGTACCAAATATCCGGTGATAAAAATTATTGACGAACAAAAAAATATTAAGTACAGAGGCGGAACAATGAGGCTTGGCAATTATAGGTCAGATATAATAAAAGGAACTCTTGCCCATAAAATTTATAAGAAAACTTCGGTTGACGAAAGACACAGGCACAGATATGAAATGAATCCGGAGTTTGTAAAAACTCTTGAAAATTCTGGATTGACGGTAAGCGCATATCATAAAAATATTCTCCCTGAAATAGTCGAAATAAAAAATCACCCATTTTTCATAGGTGTGCAATTCCACCCTGAGTTCGGCTCTCGGCCTATGAAAGCCCATCCACTTTTTATAGGTTTTGTTCAGGCAGCGCTTAAACGGCAGAGAGTAGTGGAAAAGTAAGTTTTTTAATCCGGCATTTTATGCTATAGCCATATTTCATAGGCGGACCAAAAATGACACAACGGAAATAATGACTATTAGCCGCAGAAGTCATTGACAGCATTAAGGACAGTGACATCAATCATATCAAAGCCGCGGGAAAAATTAAGTGGCTTGCTCCCCATCTGCCTTATTAAAAACGACAATATGCATAAAGATTTGCCGGCTGGCGAAATAGCTGCCGGAATAATGTATACTTCGCAAGTAACTTCGGCAAAACTTGCAAAGCCTTCTTTTAAGCTTGTGTTTCCTTCGGAGGGAATGGGCTTTGGCGTAATATCGGCTTTTATTCCAGTAAACGCACCCAATCCTGAGACCGCTTACGCTTTTATAGACTTTTTACTTGACGGCAAAAATGCAAAAAAGAATTATGAGTTCAGCGTAAATTTGGTGGCCGATAAGCTTATACAGCCGCCTTACAAGGAATTTTTGACTTTGCCTGAGTCTTTAGACAAAAGCAAAATGGAGATACTTAGAAATATGTCTCCTGAAGCTGCTCACGAAGTAATTTAGACGGAATTTAAGAAAGCCACAGGGTTTAGCGTCAGCGAATAACGGTTATTCAAACTTCTTCTTTCCCATCATGGGAGAGAAGAGAGCGGATAATAAAATGTTTTGTTCTACTGTATTAAAATATCGAGCGTATGACCTCAAGTACTGCATTATCATGTTGAACTTGCAATATCTATCATTATTGACACTTATATAAATATTTTGTTTTAATGTTCTGCATGACTACAGAAAATAAACAGTTTATAAGGCCAAGTTGGGACGAATATTTTATGAAACTCGCATGGCTTGTTGCCGAAAGGTCAACCTGTTTAAGACACCATGTCGGGGCAGTTATCGCAAGAGATAAAAGAATACTTACCACAGGCTATAATGGCGCCGCCGCAGGGACAAAAGACTGCATTGAACTTGGCTGTCTCAGGAACGAACTTAAAATTCCTTCAGGGCAGAGACATGAAATATGCAGAGCAATACATGCCGAACAAAATGCCATAATACAGGGCGGGTTTCACGGTATAAGTATAAAAGGTTCTACTCTTTACTGCACACATACGCCGTGTGTGCTATGTGCAAAGATGGCTGTAAACGCGGGCATAAAAAGAGTTGTATCTTGTGTGGAATATCCGGATCCTTCATTTAAAAAACTATTTGCCGAAGTGGAAATAGAATACTCATCACTAAAAGTTACAAATCTTTCAATCTCACAAAAACTTTGAATTTTAATTTGCAATAAATAAATAAAAGGATGCGTTAAATAACCATGAAATATTTAAGCGATTCCGAACTTGTGGCATTTTTTAAGCAGGGAAAAGATGAAGCGTTTGAAGAAATCGTAATGCGCTACCAGACAACACTCTACACTTACATTTTGTCGATAATTAAAAACGCCGAAGTCTCAAACGACATCCTTCAGGACGTTTTTATCAGAGTTTTTAAAAAGCTCAACAAGTACAGCGAGGAAAATAAATTGAAGAACTGGCTTTTTACTTTAACCAGAAACATAACAATGGACTATTTCAGAAAAAACAGCACAAAACTTGTACCGCTTGAAGCAAAAGGCGACAAAGAGTTTTCTATCATAGATACATTGTCCGCCAACGATTCTCATCCGCTTGACATAGCGATAAGAAACGATAATGCGTGTAAAGTCAACAGAGCTTTAAGCAAATTAAACGCAGATGAAAGAGAACTTATAGCCTTAAAAGATTCCATGACATTTCAGGAGATAGCGCAAATGCAGAATAGACCTATAGGGACTCTTTTGTCAAAATTTAACAGGGCTTTAAAAAAGCTTAAAACAATACTAATGCAGTGCGAATCGGAGGTGTGTAATGAATATATGTGATAAAATTCCTTTTTACCTGTACAATGAGATGGATGAACGGGAGAAGAGAGAGTTTGAAAATCATCTCCCAAACTGTCGGGAATGCAGAAATTGTATAAAAGCTTTTTCAATGGTAAAGGATTCAATGCAGCTTACAAGCGCTCCGCTGCAGACAATAAATGCTATTTTTGAAAAGACAACCCGCAGAAAAAAATTCTCTTTCGTCAACATTTCAAAAATGTGGAAAATTACCGTAGCTTTTGCGGCAGGACTTATTGTAGGAATATGCACATTATCTTTGAAAGATTTTGCTCAGAAAAACGGCGATATCTACTATTATGCAGACACTTCCATCGAAGAGATAGAAAGCATTGACTACTATTTGGATGAGATGGAAAATTATTTCATGGTATAGGAGGATGTTTATGAGAAAGTTAGCATTGGCAGTATGCAGTATGTTCGTTATGGCTTCATTGTCTTTTGCCGGAAGTGGCATGGGTATGTATGCGGGAGGATTTAAAGACAAAGAAACTAAGGAAGAAAAAGAAGCAAGAAAAGAAAAGATGGAAGCCATAAAAAAAGACTACGAGGAATTTCAGAAAAACATTGACGTCCTTATTGAAAAGTATAACAATGCCAATGATGATGCGGACAAAGAAAGCGTAAAAGGAGAAATAAGAGGTTTGGTAGCGGTGCAGACAGACAAAAATATAGCTGCAAAAAAGGATATGCTTGAAGACCAAAAAGCTAGAATATCCAAACTTGAAACGAAAATTACCGATCTTGAAGCAAACAAGGACAAATATATTGATGAAAAGGTTGACTTTTTCACAAGCGCAGAAGGACAAGCAAAAATGAAGGAAATGCGCGAGAAAAAAGAAAAAAAGGAAAAAACTTCTGCTGAAAAAAAGAAAGAAAAAAAGAAAAAAGTCGATGATAAAGATTCAAAAAAATCAAAGTAAACTTCATGATTTGACTTTCAAATATGAGAACGGCAGCTAAAAATGCCGTTCTCTCTTTTTTCAATCCTTGCCAAATATCATCTTCTAGGCTTCAATTTGACTTTGCGGATTAAAAAATCATAAAATATTTAATTATGTCGACAATTAAAATTAATTCGGAAAAATGCAAAGGGTGTAGTTTGTGCATAAAAGCCTGCCCAAAGCAATGTATATCTTTTTCAAAGCAGTTCAACAAAACCGGTTATCATTGGGCTGTTTTGGAAAAAGAGAATTGTTGTATAGGCTGTGGCTTTTGTTATATGGTATGCCCTGATGTATGCATAGAAGTTTATAAATAGAAGTTGAGAGTGCTGAGAAAGTTGGGAAGCTGAGTAAAAACTGTTTTTTGTTTGCCGCTGCCCTGCTTCTAAAAGGTATATTATGAAAAAATTAATTAAAGGGAATATTGCATTGTGCGAAGGCGCTTTGGCTGCGGGACTACACGCTTATTTTGGATATCCCATAACGCCTCAAAACGAAATTCCAGCTTATATGTCGCGCAAAATGGTTGAGCTTGGCAAAGTTTTTGTTCAGGCCGAATCAGAGCTTGCCGCTGCAAACATGGTTTTGGGAGCAGCCGTAACCGGAGTACGCGCGATGACATCTTCATCTTCGCCGGGAATATCGCTTAAACAAGAAGCAATTTCATATATGGCAGGAATGCAGTTACCGTCTTTAATCGTAAATGTTCAGAGAGGCGGGCCAGGTCTCGGAAATATTTCGGGTTCACAATCGGACTATTTTCAAGCAGTTAAAGGAGGAGGACATGGAGATTACAGAATTATAGTTTTGGCTCCAAATTCTGCTCAGGAAATGTATGAAACTGCTTATGACGCTTTTGATTTGGCCGAAAAATATAGAACGCCCGTTATGATTCTTGCAGACGGTATCACCGGACAAATGATGGAACCTGTGGAGTTTAATAAGCTGGAAAAGAAATATTTTGAAGAAAAAGATTGGCATTTGACAGGCTGCAAAGATAGAAATCCGCGTTCGATACAATCGCTGCTGATGAAAGACGGAGTGTTGGAACAGCACAATATTAATCTTCAGCAAAAATATAACACTATAGCAGAAAACGAAATTAAGTATGAAACGTATAAAACCGAAGATGCCGAAATAGTAATAACAGCTTATGGAATTTCTTCAAGAATAGCAAAGTCTGCCGTAAAAATTGCGAGAAAAGAAGGTTTAAAAGCTGGACTTTTCAGACCAAAAACTTTATGGCCTTTTCCGTCAAAAGAAATATCTTTTTTGTCCGATTCTGGAACAAAATTTTTGTCAGTAGAATTAAGCCATGGACAGATGATAGAAGACGTAAAACTTGCAGTAAATGGAAAAACGCAGGTAGAATTTTTGGGAAAAGCCGGTGGCGGAATCGTAACCGAACGGGAAATAGTTGAAAAAATTAAAGAGATGATACTATAAAATTCATCGGTAAAATAAAGTAAAAACAACTACGAAACCAACGCAATGAGCTTCAAAAAGGTACTTATGAACAAAATACTATCTAAGCCGGAAGCATTGAAAGACGAGGTATTATCCTATTGTCCGGGCTGCGGTCACGGAATTATACACCGTTTAATCGCGGAATGTATCGATGAGCTTGGCGTTAGAGAAAAAACCATAGCAGTAGCTCCTGTAGGTTGTGCGGTTTTTGCTTACGACTACTTTAATTTTGATGTAACCGAAGCGCCTCATGGCAGGCCGCCGGCGGTTGCGACAGGCATAAAAAGAAGCAATCCGGACAAATTTGTTTTTACATACCAAGGAGATGGAGACATAGCTGCAATTGGAATGTCGGAAACTATTCATGCTGCAAATAGAGGTGAAAACATAGCGGTTATTTTCGTAAATAATGCAAATTATGGAATGACAGGCGGCCAAATGGCACCAACTACTCTTATAGGGCAAGTTACAGAAACCACGCCTTTTGGCAGAGACCCGAAAAGGGAAGGTTATCCAATACACCTATGTGAACTTCTTGCAACTCTTGAAGGCGCTGTATATCTGGAAAGAGTCGCTATTTATAATCCACAAAATATTATTAAAGCCAAAAAAGCGATAAAAAAAGCGTTTCAAAATCAGATAGACGGCAAAGGTTTTTCTCTGGTAGAAGTAATTTCAAACTGCCCTGTGGATTGGGGTATGACAGTGCTAGATTCAATAAAATGGGTTAAAGATGTTTTTATAAAGACTTTTCCACTAGGCGTAGTAAAAGATAAAACAAGTTAACTTATCATTGTAGTAAAGAAAAAACTTTGCTGTGAAGTTTCTTTCTTGCAATGACAGACAATCAAAGGAATAAATATGCAAAATGAAATAATAATAGCGGGATTTGGCGGTCAGGGTGTATTATTGGCAGGGACATTACTTGCTCAGGCAGCGATAGAGCAAGGGCTGCATACTACATGGTTTCCGTCTTATGGAGCAGAAATGCGTGGTGGAACGGCAAATTCTACAGTTGTAATTTCAACGGATGAAATAGGCTCTCCGCTTGCTTTTAATCCAAATGCATTGATAGCTTTAAACGAACCTTCCCTGAATAAATTTATGCCTAGGATGATTGAAGGATCGGTAATCATTGTCAATTCTTCGATAATTTCTTCAGGCAAAGAATATAAGATAAAACCTATTTTCGTCCCTGTTACCGATATAGCTGATAAAGAAATTAAAAATGTGAAAACCGCAAATTTAGTTGCAGTAGGAGCATTGATAAAAGCGTTAGAACCCTATGCAAACGGCAATTGCAACGATGATTATAGCATGCGAAGACAAAATGACCGGGAAACAGAAGGATATCTTTGTGACCTTGAAGACACAAAAGTTCTTACTTTAAAAAGTGCTTTGGCAGCATGCGAAAAAGCTTTCTCTTCGAAGCCATCATTGATTGAAATAAATAAAAAAGCCCTTATGGCTGGCTATGATTGTTTAGAAGCCGAGAAGCTGAGAGTTGACAGGAGCTGTATCCGTTAAAGTCATTACTGTTGTTCAGCTTCTCAGCTAACTTCTAATAAAGGAACAATTATGAAAATTCGACCGGCAAAAGTTTCAGATGTTCAACAAATGCATAAAATTGTAGAATTTTATGCTGACAATAAAGAAATGCTGCACAGGTCGTTGAACTCTATATATGAAAATATTCAGGAATATGTCGTAGTGGAGAATGGAGAAGGAAAAGTAATCGCCTGTGGAGCTTTACATGTTACATGGGAAGATCTTGCAGAAATAAAAGCATTGGCAGTTTCAGAAAAATATAAAGGGCAGGGACTCGGCAGGAAAATTGTTTATAAATTGCAAAAAAACGCGGAATATCTCGGTATAAGAAAAGTTTTTGCGCTGAGTTTTAAACCAGAATTTTTTATAAAGCTGGGTTATAAAGTTATACCCAAAGAAACACTTCCTCAAAAAATTTGGAGTGAATGCATAAACTGCCATTTATTCCCGGACTGTGGCGAAGTTCCTCTTCTTATAACTCTCTCAAACTTAGAAGTATTTAAAAGCCGCAATAAATTGATAAAATAATGCTCATTTTACAATAAGAGTTATTTTTATATCCAAGGAGATGCTATAATGAAAGTCGTCATTCTTGCAGGTGGATACGGAACAAGAATCAGCGAAGAAAGTTATCTGAAGCCAAAACCTATGATTGAAATAGGCGAGATTCCTATTCTTTGTCATATAATGAAATATTACTCTTCTTTTGGGTTTAACGAGTTTATAATATGCTGCGGGCATAAAGGCTATATTATAAAGGAATATTTCTCTAATTATTTTCTTCACAATTGCGATATAACTTTTGATTTTTCAAAAAACAATGAAATAACCGTGCACAATAATGTCGCCGAACCTTGGAAAGTGACTCTTGTAGATACGGGAATTGACACTATGACCGGCGGAAGAATAAAAAGGATAAAAAATTATGTAGCCGGAGAAAGTTTTATGCTTACCTACGGAGACGGGCTTTGCGATTTGGATTTAAAAGCTTTAATTGAGTTTCACAATATCAACAAAAAAATTGCCACGATTACAGCAATACATCCTCTAGGTAGGTTTGGTTCTTTGGAGATAGGCAAAAACAGTTTAATATCTGGTTTTAATGAAAAATCAAATGACGGAGCCGGCTGGATTAACGGCGGTTTTATGGTTTTAGAACCTGAGATTTTTGATTATATAGATGGAGATTCAACTGTTTTTGAAAGAGATCCGCTTGAAACGCTTGCAAAAGAAAACGAGCTTATAGCTTATAAACATGACGGTTTCTGGCAGTGTATGGACACGCAAAGAGACAAAATCCTGCTTGAAAATCTGTGGAATTCCAAACAAGCTCCTTGGAAAATTTGGTAATTTTGCCTTTGATGCAGAAATGAATCTTAGCACACCAAGCCCCTGCGCGGTCAGTTGTCTTTGCGAGGAAGAAACTATGTTTCTGACGAAGCAATCTAGAAATCAAAGCCCGAGTTGCTGAGATAGTTTCTACAAAAGACAGACAGTCTGGATTGCCCCGTCGGAAATTTCGTTTCCTTCTAGTAAAAACGTGGGGTATAGCGTTAATAATTAAGGACGTTTAATGCTGAATTTCTATAAAAACAAAAAGGTTTTCATAACCGGACATACGGGCTTTAAAGGCTCGTGGCTTTGCAGGATTTTATCTTTGCTTGGAGCTGAAATTACAGGCTATGCTCTGCCTGCGAAATATTTTCCAAACCTTTTTGAGCTTGCCGAAATTGAAAAATGTGCAAATACTGTTTATGCAGACGTCAGAGATTTAAAGTCTCTCAAGGAAGCCGTCAAATTTTCAAAACCCGACATAATAATTCATATGGCAGCACAGCCTTTGGTCAGAGAATCCTATAAAAACCCCGTCTATACTTATGAAACAAATGTTTTAGGAACCGTAAACGTTTTAGAAGCCGCAAGGCAATGCCCGTCTTTAAAATCTTTTCTAAACGTCACTACGGACAAAGTCTATAAAAACATAGAAATAAAAAAAGGTTATACGGAAACCGACGAATTAAACGGGCGCGACCCTTACTCAAATTCTAAATCCTGTTCGGAACTTGTTACTTCAAGCTATAAAAAATCTTTTTTTGAAAACTTGCAAACGGCAATATCTACCGCGCGTTCAGGAAACGTTATAGGCGGCGGAGATTTCGGGTCAGACAGAATAATTCCCGACGCCATAAAATCTTTACAAAACAAAAAAGAACTGGTTTTAAGAAATCCTCTGTCCGTCCGCCCTTATCAACACGTTTTAGAAGCCTTATACGCTTACCTTTTAATAATCAAAAAGCAGTATGAAGACAAACAATACGAAGGCGCGTATAATATAGGACCCGAATTTTCAGACTGTATAACTACGGCAGAATTGACTGATATGTTTTACTCGCATTTTGAAAATGCAAAATGGACTGCGCAAAAGCCCGCTTTGGGCAAATCTGCTTTAGACAACTCTTCTTCAGACAAATCTGTTTCAGACAAGCCTGAAGCAGGCTTGCTGATGCTTGACATTTCAAAGATAAAAAAAGTTCTTGGCTGGGCGCCGTGCATAAATATAAAAGAGGCTGTTTCTATGACTGCCGAGTGGACAAAAGCATATTTAAACGACAAAGATTTTAATTCCGTTATGGACGCGCAGATAAACCGTTATTTTAAGGAAATGTTATGAAAGAAACTGATTTAAGAAAACAAATTCTTTCTCTGTGCGTAAAATATGCAAAGAATTTTCACAAACCTAAAAAATATAAAAATGGGGACTATGTCCGCTATGCAGGCAGAGTTTTTGACGAAACAGAAATAAAAAACCTTATAGACGCTTCACTTGATTTTTGGCTTACGGCAGGTAAATGGACGTCAGAATTTGAGAAAGAGCTTGCAAAATTTTTAGGCATCAGACATTGTTTGTTCGTAAATTCAGGTTCTTCTGCAAATTTGTTGGCTTTTGCGGCTTTAACTTCCCCTCTTTTAAAAGAGCGCGCAATAAAAAGAGGCGACGAAATTATAACGACAGCCGCAGGTTTTTCTACGACTGTAACGCCGATAATTCAATACGGAGCGGTTCCCGTTTTTATAGACATAACAATCGCGCAATACAATATAGACGTAAAAGCGTTAAACAAAGCTCTTACGAAAAAAACAAAAGCGGTGATGATAGCGCACACTTTGGGAAATCCCTTTGACTTGAAATCCGTTAGCGATTTCTGCAAAAAAAACAACCTTTGGCTGATAGAAGACAATTGCGATGCGCTTGGCTCGCAGTATAAAATAGATGGGAAATTTAAATATACGGGAACTATAGGCGACATAGGGACTTCAAGTTTTTACCCGCCGCATCATATGACTACAGGTGAAGGAGGAGCAGTTTATACGGATAATCCGCTTTTACGTAAAATAATGTTATCGCTAAGAGATTGGGGCAGAGACTGCCGCTGTGCGCCGGGGCAGGACAATTTATGTAAGAAAAGATTTGACGGGCAATTCGGGCTTTTGCCAAAAGGATACGATCACAAATATGTCTATTCGCATTTTGGATACAATTTAAAAGCCACAGATTTACAGGCTGCAATAGGCTGCGCACAAATAAAAAAGCTCCCCTCTTTTATACGCAAACGGCGTGAAAATTGGCAGTATTTGAAAAAAAAACTTGAAAGTTTATCCGACGTTTTAATTCTGCCCGAACCTGAAAAAAATTCCGTTCCGTCATGGTTTGGATTTTTGATAACGATAAAGCGCGGCGCAAAAATTTCAAGGGATGACATTGTCTTGCATTTAGAAAAAAACAATATTCAAACAAGAACTCTCTTTAGCGGAAATCTTATAAAACACCCCTGCTTTGATTTTATAAGAAAAAATAAAAAAGCCTATAAAACAATCGGAGACCTTAAAAATACGGATTTTATAATGAACAGTACTTTTTGGATAGGAGTATATCCCGCAATGACAAAAAAAATGTTAAAGTTTATGACGGACAAACTTAAAGAGGCGTTAAAATGAAGTTTACTCCTTTAAAAATAAAAGGAGCGTTTTTGATAGAGCTTGACTGCCACAGAGACGAACGCGGAACTTTTACAAAATTTTTTTGCAAGGAAGAATTTTTAAAAGCCGGGATAAAATTTAATTCCGTTCAATGCAACGTATCCGTAAATTATAAAGCGGGGACATTAAGAGGTTTACATTTTCAGATGACAAAAAAAGAAAATAAACTGGTTTCTTGCATATGCGGGGCTTGTTATGACGTTTGCGTTGACATAGATAAAAATTCTCCGACATACTTGCAATGGGAAGCGGTAGAATTATCCCAAGACAACGGAAAAATGATTTTAATCCCGCCTGCTTGCGCACACGGTTTTCAAACTTTAAAAAATAACACGGTAATATGCTATCACGTGAACGAAATTTTTAAGCCAAACTTATATTCCGGTCTTTGCTGGAACGACCCTAAAATAGGCATAATTTGGCCAAAATGTAAAAAAAGAATAATTAACGACAGGGACAAAAATTATGAACTCTTATAAAAAAGTTGTTATAACGGGCGCGACCGGACTCATAGGAAAAGAAGCAATAAAACC
The DNA here is from genome assembly GCA_031279415.1 of Candidatus Endomicrobium procryptotermitis. NCBI lineage: Bacteria > Pseudomonadati > Elusimicrobiota > Endomicrobiia > Endomicrobiales > Endomicrobiaceae > Endomicrobium > Candidatus Endomicrobium procryptotermitis. Next base: position 21,146 of record JAITIP010000024.1, read on the forward strand.
TCTAAAAGAGGCGGGATTTGACGTTTACGCTCTTACTATAGACAAAATAGAAGCGTCATCAAATGCAGACAACGTCCATTTTATACCGTGTAATTTATTTGACGATAATGCCGTAAAAAAAGTTTTTGACGAAATAAAACCTTCGCATCTTTTAAATTTTGCTTGGGCTACCACAGATGATTATTTAACGTCAAATATCAACTTTGATTTTTTAAGAGCAGGACTTAATTTATTAAAATATTTTGCGGCATACGGCGGCAAAAGGGCTGTATTTCCGGGAACCTGTTTTGAATATGCCTTTAAAGATACTCCTCTTAAAGAAATGGATGAAGTCCTCCCTCAAACGACCTATGCAAAATGCAAAAATCATTTAAGGCAATTATCTGAAATTTTTTGCAGACAAAATGGAATAAGTTTTGGCTGGGGCAGAATTTTTTATGTCTATGGACACAACGAAAATACAAAAAGGCTTACCGCACATATCATAAATTCAATAAAAAATAATAAAGAAGTAACAATAAACTCCGGTTCTTTAGTGAAAGATTACATATATTCAAAAGACATAGCGCAGGCTTTTGTGAAATTTTTAGACGGCGATACGCAAGGCATAGTAAATATATGCACAGGGCAAGGCATAACTCTTGGTGAATATGCTTTGACAATAGCAAAAAAACTGGGCAGAGCCGATTTAATTAAAATTTTTAACGAACCAACGACCCAGCCGACTGTAATCATAGGTGACAATTCAAGACTTTTAACAGAAGTCGGCTATAAAATACAATATTTGCTAGACCAAGCTCTCGACAACATTTTAAACGGCTGACATGACGTCAGCGTCAAGGATACGTTGTTTTTGACACAAAATTAAAAGAATAATAAAGGATATCCGATGAAAATTCTGCTCACTGGAGCTACCGGTTTTTTGGGAAGCGCCATATTAAAAGCTCTGTTAAAAAATAATCACAATGTGATAATAATCAAACGCAGTTTTTCAGACTGTTCCAAAATAATGAACGAGCTGAAATGCTGCCGCTGTTATGACATAGATAAAACAGGCGTCAGCGCTATTTTCAATGACAATACCGCTATTGACATTGTTATCCACACCGCTACATGTTATGGGAGAAATGGAGAATCGGCGGCGCAGATAAATAATTCAAATGTTTTGTTCCCGCTTGAGTTAATGGATTATGCTTCAAAAAATAACGTTAAAACATTTATAAATACCTCTTCTTTTTTTCAAAAAATCAGCGATTCTTCATATCCGTTATATCCTTATATTAAAACAAAACGGGATTTTTTAAATTGGGGCGAATTGTTTGCCAAAGAGGAAAAGATTAATTTTATAAATATCAACATACAGCATTTATACGGTTCAAACGATAAAAGCAAGTTTATACCTTTTATTATCGACAATTGTTTAAAAAATGTTCCTTACATAGATGTTACCTTTGGACAACAGCACAGAGATTTCGTCCATATAGACGACGTAATAGACGCTTATGTAAAAACTACAGATGCGGGGGGGGGGGGGGGGGGGGGGGGGGGGGGGGGCGGGGGGGGGGGGGGGGGGGTGGGGGGGGGGGGGGGGGGGGGGGTGGGGGGGGGGGGGGGGGGGGGGGGGGGGGGGGGGTGGGGGGGGGGGGGGGGGGGG
>JAITIP010000025.1 GCA_031279415.1 Candidatus Endomicrobium procryptotermitis
ATTTCATTATCTTTTCCCATCTTTGTGCTTCCTCTTCAATCTTTTATATCTTTACGACCAATTAAAACACGGTTTATAACATAAAATCTCTTTCTTAAATCCTTATTTGATTTTTCAAACAGCAATAAAATTTTTTGTTCTTATAATCTGCATTTCATTTTCATTTTTTGTATTTAATGACGGCATTTTTTATTTATAATCTGCCGGAACATATTTGAAGGTGGCAACTTCTTTTCCGGATTTGTCATGATAGGAATATATAAAGGTAACTTTTTTCCTTCTATATGGTTCCAACGAAGGACTATTTTTTACCGCCGCCAGCAACGTGCGGCCCGCCGATTCTTTAAAATTTTCAATATCTATTTCTTCGCTTACAGCATCTATAAGCGTATTGTTATACTGTATTTTTTTGCCTGGAAGTGTAGTTATGCTATCTATCCTTATCTGAGAGTCTATCATCTGAGGCAAATCTTTATTTGCCTCAGCCGCTATTTGACTGAGCGTATTATCGACGCTTTTATCGCTTTCTCCGCAGACTGTTAATATGGTAATCGAAAAAACTAAAAAAATCGACATAAGCATCGTTTTTTTACAATTCATTTTTGCCTCCGCGATTTTTTTAAATATCAAGATTTCTTACGTCCAAAGCATGCGTTTGTATAAATGCTCTTCTGGGTTCGACCTGATCTCCCATCAATGTCGTAAAGATTTGGTCAGTTTCGACGGCATCTTCAAGTGTAACTTGTAAAAGTTTTCTGTTGGCTTTATCCATAGTAGTTTCCCACAGTTGTTCGGGGTTCATTTCTCCAAGCCCTTTATATCTCTGTATTGAAGCTCCTTTATTGCCCAGCTCTCTTATTACTGTAAGCAGTTCCGCAGTAGAATGAAGTTCATACACATCGCCTTGTATTTTTTTTTGCGCATCCTGAAGCCTGTAAACCGGTTTCGTATGCGTTTCGCCGTAATGTTCAAGATGAAGACCTTCAGCTGCAATTTGATCGGCAAGCTTGTCTATACGCGGAAGTTCCCATAAATCTTTATATTCCGGCATGACGTCTTCAAGCTGCATATTTTCCGTAACAGCGGCAAATTCTCCTTGCGAAGCAAGAAGTTCTCTTCTTTTTTCAAGAAGCTGCTCTTTAAACTCTTTCCATTCTTTGTCGGAGTAAATGTATTTGACCTGCCCCTCTTTAACAACTCTGTACACAGGAAGTCTTCTGTCTTGCCTGAATTTAAGGTATTCTTTCCAATCGACGCCTTTTTTGCGAATTTTTTTCATAAGAACGTCAAGTTCGCTCAATGACGCTGCTATCTGTTTTAACTTTTTTTCATCCACGACTTTTGTTTCTTTTCCTTCCTGCATAAGCGCCATTTCTATGCCGTCAAGCGCCTGCTGAAACAAAAATTTATCTAAAGCTTCTTCAGAATCCAGATATATTTCTTTTTTATTCTTTTTGACTTTATACAGAGGAGGCTGCGCTATATAAATGTACCCTTTTTCCAGCAGCTGCGGCATCTGCCTGTAAAAAAAAGTTAAAAGAAGCGTTCTGATATGTGCGCCGTCAACATCGGCATCCGTCATAATAATAATTTTATGATAGCGGACTTTATCTATATTGAAATCTTGTTCTTCTCTGCCGATACCCGCGCCTATAGCCGTTATAAGAGTTTTTATTTCGTCATTTGCAAGAATTTTAGTGAGCCTTGCTTTTTCGACATTTAAAATTTTACCTTTCAGCGGCAGTATCGCCTGAAACATTCTGTCTCTTCCTTGTTTTGCCGAACCGCCCGCAGAATCTCCCTCAACTATAAACAGTTCGGTTTTATGCGGATCCCTTTCCGAACAGTCGGCAAGTTTTCCGGGAAGCGATGCGCTGTCAAGAGCACCTTTTCTTCTGGTCATTTCTCTGGCTTTTCTTGCGGCTTCGCGCGCTTCTGCGGCATTGATTGCCTTTTCAAGAATCTGCTTTGCTATTCCGGGATTTTCTTCAAGAAAAATCGTCAGCGCCTCCCCGACAACAGATTGAGTTATACCTTCAACTTCTCCGTTGCCAAGTTTGGTTTTCGTCTGCCCTTCAAACTGGGGATTCGGCACTTTTACTGAAATAACGGCCGTCAATCCTTCGCGGATGTCTTCACCGGAAAGTTTTAAATCTTTGGTTTTTGAAATTTCATTCTTTTTAATATATTCGTTTACAACCCTTGTAAGTGCAGAACGAAAACCAGACAAATGCGTTCCACCTTCAATAGTGTTGATGTTGTTTACAAAAGAAAAAATTTGTTCATTATAGGAATCGTTATACTGCATTGCCGTTTCAACAGTTACATTGTCTTTTTCTTTTGAAAAATATATCGGATCTTTGTTTATAACATTTTTATTGGTATTCAAATACTGGACAAAAGTTTTTATTCCGCCGTCATAGTCAAAAATATGTTCTTTGTCATCTCTCTCATCGGCAATTCTTATATGCGTGCCGGCATTTAAAAAAGCAAGCTCTCTTAAACGGTTTGTAAGCGTATCAAAAGAATATACGATTGCGGAAAATATTTCTGGATCTGGATGAAAAGTAACTTTCGTTCCTCTTTCATCGCTTTTTCCACTTTCTTTTACCGGCCCCAGCGGTTTACCTTTTGAATAATTTTGTTTATAGATTGTTCCGTTGCGGTAAACTTCAATTTCAAGCAAATCGCTTAAAGCGTTTACACAGGAAACGCCCACTCCGTGCAGACCACCGGAAACTTTATATGAGTTTTTATCAAATTTTCCGCCGGCATGAAGTTTTGTCATAACTATTTCCAAAGCTGAAACGCCTTTATATTTTGGATCCGGATGAGGGTCAATAGGAATTCCGCGGCCGTCATCCAAAACGGTTATCGAATTGTCCGTATGTATAACTACATCTATATTTTTACAATATCCAGCAAGAACTTCATCTATGGAATTGTCAACTACTTCGTAAACCAGATGATGCAGCCCCTGCGTGCCCGTTGAGCCAATATACATCGCAGGTCTTTTGCGTACTGCTTCCAACCCCTCAAGAATGGTAATGTTAGACGCATCATAAGTGTCTTTCTTTAATTCTTCCGACATGTAAACTCCTCAGGCTTTGCTTAACTCAAGAGACAAAGCTTCTTTTTTATTATTTTTATTTTTTAAATTTTATCCACACACTTGTTTTTTCATTATTTTATTTTCATTTTTATGTTTTTCAATTTTTTGCCGCTTAAATATTGGTTGAGTTTTTTTAATATTTCTTTTTTACGTATCATTATTTCGTTTATTGCCGCAGTCGAAGACGTCTCGGCATAGATAATTCCATTTTTGTATCCGCTTATTTCAATACCTTCAATTCCAAGCTCTTTTTCCCATACTTTTGCAACAACAAAAAAATCTTCGTCTAAACCAAGATCTTTTTTTATGACTCCAATTATTTTGGAAACTTCTGTAAAAGGCATCGATGTTTACACTCTCATGGGCATTACGACGCAGATATAATTTTTATCCTGTTCCGGAATAAGCGTGGCGGGATTTAGGGCGTTCATAAACTCAAAATTTGTAAAATCTTCATCAATATTTTGTAAAACTTCTTTTATGAAATTCGGATTGAAATTTATTTCAATGGGTTCACCTTTATAGTCGATATCAACTTCAACTTCTCCAGAACCAAGTCCTGCGGTCGAAGCCGAAATTCTTAATACGTTCATGCCAAGATAAAATTTTACTGCGGCGGTTCTGTCTGAAGAAAGCTTATCGTTAGTAAGCAAAGCCATTTGTTTTACAGCGCTTAAAGTGTCTTTTACGCTTAATTTTATTTTCGATTCAGCCTTCTTGGGAATCACTTGTTCGTAATTAGGAAAAATACCCTCTATTAAAGTCGAAAGAAATATTATGCCGCCTATTTCCACGGCGCATTGGTTTTCTGTAATACCAATTTTTACGTTTTCGATTTTAACGTCTGCAGCAGATATTAATCTCAAAATATCGGTTACGGCCTTTGTGGGTATTATCACTTTACTTTTTATTTTTATATCTAAACCATCGGTCATAATATAAGCAAGTCTTCTGCCATCGGTTGCCACCATTTTTAAAGCGTTTTCTTCAATTACAAAATAAACTCCGTTTAACACGTATCTCTGTGAATCTTTTGATACGGCAAAAACGGTTTTTCTAAGCATTGAAGCAAAAATATCTTTCTTGATGGTAAAGTTATTTTCTTTGGGAAATTCAGGTATAACTGGATATTCTGATTTTGAAATTCCCATAAGCGTAAATCTTGATTTGCCAGATTTTATATTTATCTGATTGGTCTCATCAGCTTGTATTTCTATATCATCATCTGATGAAAGTTCTTTTATTATGTCGGCAAACCTTTTTGCGGGAACAGTTATGCCGCCTTCCTGAATTATTTCGCCTTTAATATGACATTTTACGGCTATTTCAAGGTCAGTGGATGAAAGTTTTATTTTATCGACTTCGGTTTCAAGCAAAAAATTTGACAATACAGGTAAAGTGCTTTTTGAAGATACCACCGGCAGCACTGTTAGAACTCCTTTTATAAGTTCGTCTTTTCCACAATTTATTTTCATCTACTTCCTCCCTTTTTTTTAAAAAAACATAGTTGTTGTTATAGTTGACAGTATAATGTTTATAATATTTATTTATGATAAAAAACTTATAATTATCAATATAAATTTTCAAAAAGTTAATTATAACAAATACGTTAACAAATCAAAAAAGTTATCAACACAATTATCAAAATTTCCAAATATTCAATATTATACCATTTTTATATGAGTTATACAGATATTATACATGATTTAATTTTCTATTTTAAATCTTTGTAAAATACAAAAAAATCCGTTTTATTTGTATATGTTTCAACGGATAAATTTCGGTAACATTTATTGATCTGCGATTTTCTTAAAACTTTTTTTTTGCCTGACTCGTTAACAAAATAACCCTTGATTATATTGCCGTCTCTGCATGTAAGATCTATAAAATAACCACTGCCTTTTTCAAAAATTATGGCTTTCCCGTTAAGAAGGTTATTTTTTAAGTCTGCCTTAGATGCTATTTCCCCGCTTTTGAAATAAGTTTTTAACTCTCCTTCGGCTTTCCCGTTAATAAATTTTGTTTCCGAAGCTATTTTCCCATTTTTATGATAATGTACGGACTTGCCGTGTACTAATCCGTTTGAATAAGTGGTCTTACTTTCAATTTTTCCATTTTTATCATAAACTATTTCAAGGCCATCAAGTTTGTTGTCTCTATAATTCGCTTTGGATTTTAATCGTCCGTTAAAATAGTATTTTTTTGCCGTTCCCTGCGCGACTCCCCGATTGAAATTAAATTCATATTCAAGAACCCCGTCTTTATTATAAATTTTTACTTTCCCATCGGGATTTCCTTTGTAACACGGCATGGTATAATGAAGAGTTCCATCGGGATAATAGCCTATTAAGGTGCCATAAGCTTTCCCGTTAATGAAGAACCCGGACATTTCGTGCTGTCCGTCTGAATAAAACTTGTCCGCAATGCCGCTGTATGGTTTTGAATTTTTTTTTGCCGTTATGAATACGCTGCTGCTGAAAAAAATTTCTTTTGATAAAGGATGTTTCTCGGCATGTAAAAAAGCCGTAAAAAAAATAATACATAAAAACGAAAAAATTTTTTTCAAAAAAATTCCTTTATTCTTCGGCAAGCCTTATCTTTTTGATAATCTGATTAAGTTTTGCATTGAAATATGGGTCGGAATTCATTTTTTCTTTTATTTTATTACAGGCATGCATTACCGTAGTATGATCTCTTCCGCCGAAAGCATCGCCTATATCGTTTGTGGAAAATTCGTCGGTCATCGTACGCGCTAAATACATGGCTATCTGCCTTGGAAAAGCGATTGCGTCGGTTCTGCGTTTAGATTTCATGTCTCTCAAATCTATATTGAACTCATTTGCCACCACTTTTTTAATATTTTCTATTGTAATTTTCATCTCGGCAGAACCAACGATGATATCTTTTAATATTTTTTCTACCGAATCAACAGTAAGAGGTGTGCCTGTGAAAGCTGAAAAAGCCGTTATGCGAAGCAGCGAACCTTCAAGTTCTCTAATGTTGGATTTTACATGCGTGGCAATGTACAAAATAACATCATCGGGAACATATAATTTTTCATCTTCCGCTTTTTTGCGCAAAATTGCAATTCTTGTTTCCAAATCCGGCGGCTGAATGTCAGCTATAACACCCCATTCAAAGCGGGAAATAAGCCTTTCTTCGACTTTTTCAAGTTCTTTTGGCGGCCTGTCCGAAGAAATAACAACCTGTTTTCTTGAATCGTAAAGAGAATTGAATATATAGAAAAATTCTTCCTGAGAACTTTCTTTTCCCACCAAAAACTGTATATCATCTATCAAAAGACAGTCCAAACTTCTGTATTTGCTTTTAAATGATGTCATTTTATCAAATCTCAGCGATTCAATAAATTCCGTTGTAAACTTTTCAGCGGTAGTATAAAGCATGCGCAACCGGGGATTTGACTGCTTTATATAATTTCCTATAGCATGCAGCAAATGTGTTTTCCCTAAACCCACGCCGCCGTAAATAAAAAGAGGATTAAATTGTTTTCCGGGATTTTTTGCAACCGACTCCGAACATCCGTGTGCAAATCTGTTGGAAGACCCAATGACAAAACGGTTAAATACATATTTCGTGTTGATTTGATCTTTTTGTGAAATCGCAGCGGAAATATCCGCCGGTGCAGGAGTTTTTTCAACTTTTGCCAAAATTGGTGTTAAATCCAGCTGAGGTTTTAATTCAAGAATAATTTGTTGTCCAGTTTGTTCTGACAAAGTTTTTTCGATATTTTTTTGCTGATGAGTTTCAATCCATTGCGAAAAATAAACATTTGGCACTGCAACGGTAAAAATATTATTTTCTAAAGAAAGCGGTTTTAGCGGTGCAATCCATAAATTGTAAGCTTCTTGAGAGACTAAAAGGTTAATGTTATCCACAACCTTTTTCCATAAATCAGATATTGAATTATTCATATTTTCCCCAACCTTATCCACATATGTGGATAAAGATATAAACCGAACGATTTTTTATAAAAAAGGTAGTATTTTAAAAATTGATTTATTATTGCAAAATTATATATTTTTTGATTTCAGTAGTCAAGCAAAAAAAATCCGAAATAGAAAATTTATCAGGCCTTAAAAACGAATCGAAATTACATGTTGTTAAGATTTTTTTTGCTTGGTTTTTTTCTAAATTTTTAAATGAAGAAAGAGCATTTAAAATTGTTTTTCTGCGCATTGAAAAAGCGTGTTTTATAAATTCAAAAAAAAGCGGTTCGGGCTTTTGCAGATTTTTGTTTGTGAGTTTTATAACAGAAGAGATTACTTTTGGCGGAGGGTTAAAACATTTCGGAGAAACGTCAAATAAAATTTCAGCATCCGCATAATATTGTGTAAAAATCGAAATATATCCATAATCGCTTGTGCCTTGTTTTGCGGCAAGCCTGTTTACTGTTTCTTTTTGCAGCATAAAAATGCAGGAAGTCCAATTTTTTAAAGGAAGAATTTTTTGAATGATTGCCGTTCCAACATTATACGGTAGATTTGATATAAACTTTAAAATTTTATCAGGAATTTCGTATTTCAAAAAGTCTGCATTTATAAGCTCGATATTTTGCGCATTATGGAAATTAAAATAATGGCGCAGCACTGCAAGAAGATTTGCATCTATTTCAACGGCAGTCAAATGTTTCACTTGCGTCTGTATGATTTTTGTAAGAATTCCTTTTCCCGGTCCAATTTCAATGACTTCATCTGAAAAATTAAATTGAGCTGCCCGCACAATATTATTTGCGATATTTTTATCAATTAAAAAATTCTGCCCATGTTTTTGACGCATGTTTTTCCTTTGCTGTAAATTTACACTATTTTTTATAAAATCTAATTTTAATAATTCCGAAAGGATATGAATGTTAGGTTTTATTATATTTTCTTTTTTCCAAGAATAATGAATTCAACTTCTTTTTTAGCGTTTTCAAGTATTTCCTGAGCTTCTTCCTGCAATTTCTTTGCTTCATTCCTTATTTTTTGTATGTTTGAAGAAAGTTCTTTTTGTTTTTCCATGGGAGGAATGGGGATTTGGATGTTTTTCAAATCTTTTGCATATACATGAGGCTGTCCGGCACCTTGTTGTAAATGATATATTTCTTTTTGTTTTAGTTTTAATATTTCATATAAAAATATTGTAGATATGCATTGTTCATCTCTAGAATATATAACAGTACAATCGGAAGCAAAAATAGGATTGGAGTGATACCAGACATATCCTGCATATGCACCAGAGGCACTAATGGTAATAACATTACCGCCGTAATTATAAGTATTATGAGAATACGGGCTTACTTGTCCACCAGCTACTACAGGATACATCCCTTCAATAATTTTATCAGAAGTTATACTCTCTCCCTTAGTAAGGTGTGCAAGACTATTTAAGTTATAATTTTTGAATTTTCCGCCATCAATTTTAAAATTTATATTAAAAACAGCAAAAGAATCCCATCTCTTTCCTGATATTTCACTAAAATTAGTAATAAAAATTCTATTTTTTAAACTGTTATTAAATTTTGGCAATGTTATACCTAATTCTTTAAGCAGATAATCAGCAATATTTGCTGACAGAGCCTTTGCCTGCGCTTCTTTTTCTTTTTTTTGAGTATAAGCATTATTCATCACATCTATTACTGCTTCATTGTAAACTATAGGAATACTAAAAAGCGCTTTATAATCTAGTGCCGGCCTCGTCCCTCCTGCTGCTCTTCTTAATGCGAGTTTTTGTCCTATGTTTGAGTTTAAAAAAGCAGCTAAAAATTCACTAATTTTTCTGTTTGCTGTTTTAATAACTACAGAGTGTTGATTTGTGTTTCCTTGAAAATTTTTTGGAGCTACAGCAGCACTGGCTATTCTGCCGGTAATCGTCACAATTAAATTATCTTCATGAACTTGACTTCTCTTTAACATAGTTGAGTGAGTGTTTTTATTAATATAAATACAATCCTGCAAAACTAGTTCTCCACCAATAATATTTTGAACTCTCAAAAATGGAACTCCATCGGATCTGTTTGTGTAATATGATTCACTTTCAGATTTATTTGGAGTTGCTCCACTTGATATATCTGAAATATAGTCATGAAATGTTTTAAAAGAAATTGTATTTAGCTGCTTTTCAAGCTTCACAAATTCAGGTTTGTAATAATAAGGGTCTAATCTCCCCGCCAACTCTGAAAAGCGTGTTATAAAAATTTTATCTGAATTGATATTATTTGACAGTTTATATTCTTCCATTTTCAACCGCTTCGATGAATTTTTTAAGCTCCTGTCCTATAATATCAAGTTCGTTAGCAGTCGTTTTTCTTCCTGCGGCATCATAGCCTATCTCTTCGGCTATTGCCATAAATATAGGATAGTCGGCAAGTGTTTTGGCTTTTTCCTTCTGGTATAAATCGTTTAACTCTTCTTTTACATCATTGATTTGTTGAATGCGGCTTTCATTGATTTCTATTTTCCATGCCTTAAATTCTTCAGTTTTTTCTATATCTTTTTTATTTGTTTTTCCTGTTTTATTTTCAAAACCTTTATGCTCTTTTAAAACTTCTTTTTTTTCATTGTTGAGAGATTCGATTTTTTCTAAATACTTATTTTTCAGCTTTATCTTTGCCTGTAATGCTGTCTTTTGCTGCTCTATAGTATCCGTTTCCTCTTTTGTCCATTTTCTTAAAAATAAAACAGAACTCTTAACACCGGCGCCTGTAGAAGCAAAAGCGGTTTGCGGCATTGAGACAACTGCAATAATCCTAAACCAGTCTTCTATAAGGTTTCGCACATATTGCAAGCTGCTGTTTGTAAGAATCCCATCAGGGATTACGATACCCAAATAACCGCCTTCTTTTAAAAATTTATGAGACTGCTCAATAAACAAAACTTCAGTGCTTTGGTTTTGTCTTTCAAGTTTTTCTTCATTTTCAGCTTTAAGCGCAAGCCAGTATTCTTCTTTTTTACCTAATTTATATTCTTTTAAGTATGCTCTTTCTGTAAGTCTTACTATGCTGCCAAAAGGCGGATTTGTAACTATAAAATCAAAATTATTATATTTAAAACCTTTATTTCCGCTTATTTCTTCAAGTTTTTTAGGAGAAAGCAATCCGTCCGCACTTATTACATTGGTGTGACCGTCATCGTGTATTATCATATTCATTTTTGCGGCACGGGAAATCTGTTCGTTTATTTCAATTCCGAAAAGGTTTTTTTCAGCAAAAACATGCCAGTATTTGTAATGTTTTTTACTTTCAGAAATGTCTGTTTTAAACTCAGGATACAATTTATTTGCCGCTTTGCGGACTTTATCCAGACAATAGAGTAAGAAACCGCCGCTTCCACATGAAGTGTCCAGTACTTTTGAATCGTTTGTAATAGGAAGAACATCAGTAATAAACTTTACTATAGGACGCGGCGTAAAATACTGCCCAAAATTACCGCGAAAAAAAGAGTCCATAAAAGTTTCAAAAGCGCGGCCTTTCGCATCAAGGTCTGTCTCACCTAAATTAACGCTTTCAAGATAACCTACTACAGTTCGAATTTTCTCAGGTGAAAGCCTTATATTATCACGAAAAACCTCAGGATCTTTTTTGCGCCCTTCTTCATAAAGACAAAATATCCTTTTAGCCAATAATTCATTTTCTTTATTTCTTATTGCTTGTTCAAGCTCTTTTTCACTTAATTTTTTATAACTTTTTATTTCTTCTTTATCAGCCGTAATTATTTGGAAATCATAAGGCGTTCCAGCGGCTCTGCCTTTACGTTCATCCCATATTTTACAGAAAATAAGCTTATCAAGTTCATCAAAAGCTTCAGAAGGATTTAGTTGTCCTCCTCCCCAAAGAGCATCATGCGCCTGCTTAAATCTCTTTGTAAGTTCATCCTGCGAAATAATGGACAAATCTTCAAATTGTTGGGATCCTTCTCCGTGTTTCATTTTCGCAGCATTATAAACATATTTGTAGTTTGTCAGTTTTTTTACTCCGGACTGCGGAATATCCGGTTGAGTTATACGGGATTGTTTTTGTTTGTCAACCTTAAAATATTCATTACGTATTCTGGAAGTTATCCATATATATTTAATATCATTAGGCAGGGCAAATGCATAGCTGTAAGCTTGCTTAATGGCTGCCTGAAATTCAAGTTCTGTGATTTCTTGATGCTTGCATTCGACTAAAATATATGGCTGCATGCATTCGTCGTCATTATAAACAACGATGTCTGCTTCTTTAGTTAGAGTTCCCATTTTTACCGGAACATATAATTTAATACGTTGAGGCTTATAATGATATTTAAAAATCAGTTTTAAATAAGATTCTGCTTGTATTGCTTCTTCAGGATTTGTGAAGAGTCGTTTTTTGTTGTTTTGAAAAATATATGTAATAAATCTCCTTTCTTTTTCATCGTCAAAAGAGATTAAACCTTTTTTTAACCCTTCAGCAATTAAATCCATGTAAGCTCCATATTTATTTTATGATATAGTGGCGGCAAAGCAGTATTTTATTTCTATTGCTTTATAATTATTATTAAATCAAATATCATTTCCCGATACAAAAGTTTTTGAAAATAGTATCCAGAATATCGTGTGGTGTATTTATTCCCAAAATGTCTTCAAGGGCTGTTACGGCATTTCTAATTTCAAAACAGGCAATTTCATCTTCGCCGTTTGAATCCACAATTTTTTTAGCTTTTTCAATGCTGTTTTGCACTTCAGTTAAAAGAGCGAAATACCTTGAATTTATAAGCAAATATTCATTATTTAAATCCGAAATTCCGGCATAGCTTGCAATAGTATCCATAATTGCCGCAATGCCTAAACCAGATATAGTTGAAACATTTAAAAATATATTAAAATTTCCTAAATCTCTTATATCTTTTTCATTAATTTTAGTGGGCAGGTCGCACTTATTAAGTACACCTATTATATATGAGTTTAAACATAATGTGTTCAAATATTGTGCAATTATAATATCATTTTTATCCAATTCTAAAGAAGAATCAAAAGTCCATATCAAAATATCGGATTTATTTGCTGCTTCTTTTGACCGTTCCTGACCTAAAACTTCAATAGAACTGTTTGTATGACTTCTTAAACCCGCAGTATCTATTATTGTAAGCGGTATGCCGCGGCAATCTATGGTTTCTTCAATTGTATCGGTTGTAGTTCCTGCAATTTCAGTTACTATGGCGCGGTTTTTACCTAAAATTGCATTAAGAAGTGAAGATTTACCGGAATTAGGTTTTCCTATAATGGCGGCTTTTAACCCCTTTTGAAGAGTTTTGCTTATTTTATAGCTGTCAAGCAGCTTTTTATTTTCATTTATTGCCGAAACTATCATTTCTTGTTTCTGTTCGGTATTCATAAATGGAATATCGTCTTCTGGATAATCTAAAGAAGCTTCAAGATAAGCGAGCAAATCTATAATAGAATCTTTAATTTTTATGACTTTATTTGAAAATTCGCCCGCAACATTATTTAAAGCCGCTTTTGCGGCAATTTCAGTTTTACTTGTTATTAAAGCGCAAACCGCTTCTGCTTCAGCAAGATCTTTTTTCCCATTTATAAAAGCTCTATAAGTAAACTCTCCAGGCGCAGCTGCCCGCACGCCATTTTTGTATAAAATATTTAAAATTTTGTTGATTATTACAGGATTGCCGTGTACGGATATTTCGACCAGATTTTCGCCCGTATAAGTTGCAGGCGCTTTAAAAAAAGTGCAAAGCGTTTCATCGACTTTATCATTTCCGTCAAAAATATATCCATGCTTTACCTGCTTTTCAAAATTAGAAGAAGGATGAAAAAGTTTTTGTACGATTTCAAAACTTTGATTTCCGCTAACACGTATTACGGCGATTGCTGATTGCCCTGCGGCTGTCGAAAGCGCAGTTATGGTATCTTCGCTTAAATATTTCATGATTGTTAATTATATAAAAAAAATGTGAATGGCAGAAGCCTGAAAAGTGAAAATTTTGGTCAATGCCGGCCATCTTGACTGCTTGCCTAAAATGGAATTTTAATGTATCTTTTATTAAAAGGAGGTATACAATGATTAAAAAAGGATTATTGGCATTTTCGCTGTTGTTTTTGTTTTCGGCAGCCGCCTTTTCAGATACGGCAAGACCGTATATAGGTTTTAAAGGCGCTGTTTCTTTTATTGAATCAAACTTCGATTTAGGATATTATTATGATTACCATCGCAGGCATTATTATAACAATTATTATTACGAAGACAGATATTATGATAAAAGTACCGACACAGTTTTTGCCGGTTCGGCGGCTTTAGGCGTGAAAGTCCTAAAATATACGAGATTTGAGGTTGAATATACGCACAGAACAGAAGCAAAACAAAGTTACAGGTGGTTTCCAGATATTAAACAAGAATTTGATTCGTTTATGGCAAACGTTTTTTTCGATCTTGACATGACTCCCTCATTTGTTCCGTATATGGGATTCGGGCTGGGGCTGACACATGTCGAAGATAAAATTTTTTATACGGGAACAAAAAAACAAAAATCTGACGACTGTTTTTCCGCAAGCATCGATTTTGGAATATCGTTTGTTCTTACAAAACATTTAAACTTAGATGTCGGATGCAGAGTAATATATTTAGGCGCCTCTGACATCGAATATGAAGATTATTATATGTATGCGGTAGATTTATATTCTGGTCTGAGATTGACAATTTAATAAAAGCTTCTAATCTTCTAAATTCCCGCCGTTACTAAGCCGCTGTTTTTCTAATTGTCTGCAAGGACTGCTGTCTGTTAAGACTGCTGTCTGTCAAGGCTTTTTTGATATAATAACTTTTATATGAATAAATGAGGGGTAAAAAAGTGCCAAAAGAATCACAAGAAATATTTAAAT
This sequence comes from Candidatus Endomicrobium procryptotermitis, assembly GCA_031279415.1. Lineage (NCBI taxonomy): Bacteria > Pseudomonadati > Elusimicrobiota > Endomicrobiia > Endomicrobiales > Endomicrobiaceae > Endomicrobium > Candidatus Endomicrobium procryptotermitis. Next base: position 13,967 of record JAITIP010000025.1, read on the forward strand.
CAGGTCTTGATATAGGTTCGACAACAGTAAAACTGTCGGTTCTCAATGAAAAAAACGAGCAGGTTTATCATAATTATAAAAGACATCAGCTTGATCTTTTAAATACCGTCTTAAGTCTTATAGATGAAACGCCGAAAGAATTGTGGGCTGCAAAAATGACAATCTGTGCCACGGGTTCAGGAGCAATTGCGTTATCGCAAAAAGCAAAAATAGGTTTTGAACAAGAAGTTATTGCCTGTAGTAAAGCCATAAAAACTTTTTTGCCGAAAACTGACGTTGCTATAGAGCTTGGCGGTGAAGACGCCAAAATAACTTTTTTTGATGCATCTTCAATAGACCAGAGAATGAACGAAACCTGTGCAGGCGGCACAGGAGCGTTTATCGACCAAATGGCACAGGCTTTAAAAACGGACGCTTTTGGAATCAATGAACTTGCAAAAAATCATAAAACTATTTATCCGATAGCGGCGCGCTGCGGCGTTTTTGCAAAAACTGACATAATGCCGCTGCTCAACGAAGGAGCGGCAAAAGAAGATATTGCAGCAAGCATTTTACAGGCTGTTGTAAACCAGACTATCGGAGGACTAGCAAGGGGAAGAACTATAAGCGGAAACGTCTGTTTTCTTGGCGGGCCGCTTTTCTTTTTGTCTGAACTTAGAAAAATTTTCATAAAATCTCTTAAGCTTGCCCCTGAAAACGTATTGTTTCCGGACAATGCGCATTTTTTTGTTTCTTTTGGAGCGGCATTATTGAGCGGCGGTGAAGAAATTACGCTTTCCGAACTCAGAACAAAATTTGAAAGTCTAAAAGACCAGACTTTACATCAAAGTTCAGACTTAATTTCTCCTTTATTTAAAAATGAGGCTGAATTTGAAGCCTTTATAAAAAGACATGCTAAAACCGCGGCAAAAAGACAAAATCTTCAACAATATAAAAATGATTTGTTTTTAGGCGTTGATGCTGGTTCTACAACAACAAAAGCCGTTCTGCTTACAAACAATAAAGAAATAGCTTATTCGCATTACGGTTCAAACAATGGTAATCCGCTGCAATCAGCAGCAGATATTCTCAAAGATATTTATTCCAAACTTCCCGAAGGCGCGTATATTGCCAGTTCTTGTGTTACAGGTTACGGCGAAGCGCTGATTAAAGCCGCTCTTGGCTTTGATGAAGGTGTGGTTGAAACAATAGCGCATTATAAAGCTGCACATCATTTTAATCCGCAGGTTTCTTTTATTCTTGACATCGGTGGGCAGGACATGAAATGCATATATGTTAAAAACGGGCTGATAGATAAAATAGTTTTAAACGAAGCTTGTTCTTCCGGCTGCGGTTCGTTTATACAGAATTTTGCCGAATCTTTAAATTACAGCATTGAAAATTTTGCAAAACTGGCACTGTTTTCCAAAAAGCCTGTTGATTTAGGGTCAAGATGCACGGTTTTTATGAACTCAAAAATTAAGCAGGCGCAGAAAGAAGGAGCTGCCGCTGGAGACATTTCCGCCGGACTTGATTATTCGGTTATAAAAAACGCTCTATATAAAGTTATTAAAATTTCAAATCCACAGGAACTCGGCGGTAATATCGTCGTGCAGGGTGGAACGTTTTTTAATAACGGCGTTTTGCGGGCTGCAGAAGTTCTTTTAAACACCGAGGTTACGCGGCCAGACATCGCCGGTCTTATGGGCGCGTTTGGAGCGGGAATCATAGCGATGCAAAATAAAAAATCTTCAACATCTATTATAAATAAAGAAATGCTTAAAAAATTCAGCTGTAAAATGAGAAACACACGCTGTAAAGGCTGCGAAAACAGATGTTTGTTAAATATCAGCGTTTTTCCTGATGGAAAGACGTTCATATCGGGGAACAGATGCGAAAACTTTCTTCAGAATAAAAAAGTGCAAAACTTTGAGTTCAATATGTTTGATTACAAATATAATCGACTTTTTGATTTTTATAAACCGCTTCCAGCGGAGAAAGCATTGCGCGGCGAAATCGGCATACCGCGTGTTTTGAACATGTATGAAAATTATCCGTTCTGGTTTGCGTTTTTTACGAAACTGGGTTTTAGGGTAGTACTTTCGGATCCTTCATCAAACGCTCTGTTCAACGAAGGGTTAAAAAGCATACCTTCACAAACTGTTTGTTTCCCCGCAAAAATAGTGCACGGGCATATAGAAAATCTCGTGGGTAAAGGTGTAAAAACAATTTTTTATCCGTGTATCCCTTTTGAAGTAAAAGAGTTTAAAGATGCGGACAACCATTATAATTGTCCGGTTGTGGGAAGCTATCCTGAAGTAGTACGTTTAAATATGGGAATTCTCGAAGAAAAAAATGTAAAATTTTTGCAGCCTTTTCTTCCTTTTGACAATATAAAAAGATTGATTTACAGGCTGGCGGAAGAGTTAAAAGATTTTAAAATATTGAAAAAAGAGCTGATTTTTGCCGTTCTTCGTGGCAGGGCGGCATTAAATTTGTTTAAAAAAGATATAAGGCAGCAAGGCGCAAGACTTATAAAAGAAATTAAAGAAACAGGAAAACCGGCGGTAATTCTGGCTGGCAGACCTTATCATATTGACCCGGCGATAAATCACGGCGTGGCTGATTTAATCGCTTCTCACGGAATGATAGTTTTAAGCGAAGATTCTGTCGCACATTTGTCGGGCGTTTTGCCCAGAATCAATTTTGTAGATCAATGGATGTATCATTCGCGTTTATACCGCGCTGCAAATCTGGTCACAAAAATTGACAGTATTGAACTTATACAGCTCAATTCTTTTGGCTGCGGTTTGGATGCGATTACTACAGAACAAGTTGAAGAAATTCTTTCGAAATCTGGAAAAATATATACAGTTTTAAAAATTGACGAAGGCTCAAATCTCGGAGCGGTAAAAATAAGAATCCGTTCTCTTCTTGCTGCGATAAAAGAAAGAAAAGGCTTAAAATTCGGTGATAATATTTTTGAAGGCACAAAATTTGCAGAATTTACCAAAGACATGAAAGATTCATATACCATACTTGCGCCGCAGATGTCGCCGATACATTTTCGTCTTGCTGGCGCTGTAATGCGTGGACACGGTATAAAAATTGAAATTCTGCCAAAAGTCAACAAAGCCGACATTGAAGAAGGACTGCGTTATGTAAACAATGACGCATGTTATCCTACCATAGTAGTAGTTGGCCAGCTTATAAATGCTTTAAAGTCCGGCAAATACGATATAAACAAAACCGCGATGATAATTTCCCAGACAGGAGGCGGATGCCGCGCGACAAATTATGCGGCTTTTTTAAGAAAAGCGGCTGAAAAAGCGGGTTTTAAAAATGTTCCAGTTATTTCTCTAAGTACCACAAATCAGGATTTAAATAAACAGTTAGGCGTAACTTTAGGAATGCTTAAAGATGCTCTTTTGGTTTTACTTTACGGTGATTTGCTTATGAGACTTTCAAACCGCATGCGGCCTTATGAAGTTTATGCTGGACAAACTGGCGCTCTTGTTGAAACTTGGCTTATGCGTCTGTCAGATAGGATAAAAAAAACGTATTATTTCGAATTTAAAAAAACCGTCAAAAAAATAGTAAAAGATTTTGACGCTATACCAATAAAAAAAATCAAAAAACCGCGCGTTGGAGTTGTCGGCGAAATTCTTGTAAAATTCCATCCAGACGCGAATAATAATCTCGTTTCGGTTCTTGAAAAAGAGGGTGCAGAAGCGATCGTGCCGGACATGACGGACTTTATAAATTATTGTATTCTTGACGATGTTTACAAACACAAATATCTTGCCGGCAGTTTTAAAAACAGGGCGATTTCATGGCTTGCAAGCGGATATATTGAAAGGCTTCGTTCGATTATACGAAAGTCGCTCAGAAAAAGCAGACATTTCGAATCGTATCATACTACAAAAGAGCTTGCTTCGAAAGCTTCCGAAATAATTTCGGTCTGCAATCAAACCGGCGAAGGCTGGCTTTTAACTGCAGAAATGCTTGAACTTATAGAAGACGGCGTAAACAACATAGTCTGCGTACAGCCTTTTGGCTGTCTGCCCAACCATATTACAGGAAAGGGTGTAATGAAAGAACTTAAAAAAAGATATGCCGACATCAATATTTCCGCTGTTGACTACGATCCCGGCGCAAGCGAAGTAAATCAGATAAACAGAATAAAACTCATGATGTCTGTAGCCCATCAACAAAATGACAGCTGACAGAATTTGCTGTTTAATTTCCACAGGATTTTAATGTGAATAAAACTGCATGGCATGTTTTAATAACTGCTGCCATAGCCGAAATAATAATGTTTTGTTCTCTTATCTTGAGGCATATGTTTAATGTGGAAAATGCCGCAAAAGGATATTTGTACATTTTTGTATTAATATTTTTTTATTTGTCGATTTTAAGAATAGTTAAATCTTATAATACAGCACTTACCATTTCCCTGACTGCCGCTGGTTTTTTGGCGTTTAAATTTATCTATTCAATAATCAACCCGGCAGCGATTGCAAGCTTTTTATTTTGCGAAATATCTTTTTTTACTTATACATTTACCACGGCCAAAGGACTGAAACATAATCAGGATAAACATTTCATAATTTTGTCTCTATTACTGTATGTCTGCGCCATATATTTTTCCCCGTATGCGATAATTTTGCCATTTTTTATTTATGCTTATAAGAAAGCGAGAAAGGCTGAAGAATAGAGGATTAAAGATTGGAAGCTTCTGACATTCTTCCTTTTTACTAATTATAAAAAATTTGTAAATAAATTAAAATTCATTGAAATTTCATTTATTTTAAATTAATATTATTCTAAATTACTAAAAATAAATTTTGTAGGAGGGGTTGCTATGCAGTTACCTGAAAAAGTGAATTTTAACTGGCAGTCTGTTCTTCAAAAAGCGTTACTTGACAATACCATAAATATTCATGAGATAGCTGCAGAAAACAGCGAAATAGCCGCAGAGCTTAAAAATGCAAATGATTCTTACGAATATTGGGATAAAGCAAAATATACTGTTCTGCCGGAAAATATATCTCCAGAACTATTTTGGTCAATATTAAAGTTCAAGCGCTGCGGACTGTATGCGGAAAAAATAAAACTCGGCTTAAACATTTTTAAATATCTGATAAATCCAGAAATTTTAAGAAAAATGGCATTTGTACAAACGTTTAACGCGAATATGAATCTTTCGCTTGATGAAGAAAATGAATATTTTGCAAATACGAAAATGGAAGAAGCGATAGCGTCAAGCAAACTCGAAGGAGCAGATGTCGTAAGAGAAACGGCTAAAGAAATGTTACGCGCAAATATTCCCGCGGCAAATGAAAGCGAACAAACGGTAATTTGCAGTTATAAAGCATTGAATTTTATTGAAAAACATGCCGATGAGAAACTTTCCGTAAATTTCATAAAAAAGATTTATTCCATAGTAATGAACTTAAACGATACGGAAGTTTTCAGAAAAGACACACAGAATGTGCGGGTTGCAGATATAAGAGATAACGAAGTTTTGTATAAGCCGCCGCAAGCCACAGATATTGAAATGCTGTTGAATTCGCTTTGTGATTATGCAAATATGCAAACCGATGCAGACGATATAATAAAAGCCGCAATAATACATTTTTTATTTATTTATATACATCCTTTTAATGCAGGAAACGGAAAGATGGCAAGAATTTTGTTTTATTGGTATGCGTTCAAAAACGGCTTAAACGCATTTAAATATCTTACCATTTCTAAAGTTTTGCGTATGATGCCTACACAATATGCTAAAGCTTTTTTGTATGTCGGAATCGATGAAAAAGATATCACATATTTCATCAATTTTACCCTTGACGTTTGTTTTGAAGCGATAAATAATTTCAAAAATTTTTTGGAAAAAAAGAATGCCGCGGATTGTACAAATGTTTTAATAAACGCAGAAATAAAACTCAATATAAGACATCAAAGCATTATCAGAGAACTGTCCGAAAACCAAAATGCCAGAAATATTGAGTATTTTAAAAATAAGCTTGGCATCGTATATGAAACCGCCAGAAAAGATTTAATGTACCTTGCAAAAAAAGGTTTTCTTACAAAAAGAAAAAAAGGGAAAGAATTTATATATTCTTTAAGAAAAAAATTGCTAAAAAAGCTGCAAAAAACACAAAATCCAAACAGTTAAACTTTTTTGCCTTCCAAGTTTATAATCTTATAAATTTCTGCCTTTCTGGTGTTAATCATGCCTTAAAGCATCTATAGGATTGAGGAGTGAAGCTTTTCTGGCGGGCCATACTCCAAAAATTAAACCTGTAAAAGCCGAAAAACAAAAAGCAAGCGTTACCGAAAAAGAAGTTATTGCGGTAGTCCAGCCTGCGGCTTTGCTTATTATCATAGATACGCCGCCGCCAAAAATTATTCCGATAATTCCTCCTGCGCAGCATACCACTACTGATTCTATTATAAACTGGAAAAGAATATCGGCATTATTGGCGCCGATGGCTTTTCTTAAACCTATTTCTTTTGTTCTTTCTGAAACCGAAACAAACATTATATTCATAATTCCTATACCGCCTACAAGTAAACTTATGAAAGCGATAGAACCTAAAAGCAGTGAAAATGCTTTTGTCATTGACGACATCGTTTCCTGTATTTCCGCCATATTCCTGACTCTGACGGCTTCGGTTTGGTTAGGAAGAAATCTGTGCGTAAATAAAAGACGCTGCACTATGTCGTCGGCTACTTCGTTCATGTCGGCATTTTCTTTTACCTGAATATCCATGCTGTTTAAATATTCCGTGCCAAGAACTCTGTGCATTGAAGAATTTAAAGGTATAATAACTTTATCATCTTCATCTCTCCAGCCGCTCGAACCTTTTACCGCCAAAATTCCTATTACTTGAAAATCTATTCTGTTAATTTTTATATATTCTCCTATAGGATCAAAATTTTCGTCACCCCATATCTCTTTTATTACGGTTTTTCCCAGCAGTGCGACTCTTTTTTTCTCAATATTTTCTTGTTCAGTAAAAAATCTTCCTTTTTCAGGCAGAGAATTTCTCATTTCTGCATAATCGACTGAAACGCCTTCAAGTCTTGTGTTGTAATTGTTTCCGTTGGCGACAACTTGTATTCTGCCGTTAGCGTATCCAGTTATGCCGACAATGTTGGGAACGCTTCTTTTTAAATCAGCAATGTCATCATGCAGAAAACGCATTCTCGAACCGGCTTCCGCAGCAATGCCTCCTCTTTGTGCAGTTCCCGGAAAAACCATAAGCAAATTTGATCCCATGCTTGCCACCTGGTCTTCAATGGCTTTTTGTGCACCGCTTCCTACGGCGAGCATTGAGATTAAGCTTGCCACTCCTATCATAACTCCGAGTATGGAAAGTACGGAACGCATTTTGTTTCCGACCAGAGAACGGAAAGCCTGAATGAAATAATCTTTAATTCTTGAAAAAGAAAAAACTTTATGCGTAAAAGCTTGAGTTTCTCCGTTTCGTTTTGAGACGGCTGTTTCTTTTTTCTTTTCGTCATCTGTAACGAGACCGTCCTGTACTCTTATAGTTCTTGTGGCATAAGAGGCAAGTTCCGGCTCGTGAGTTACCATGATTATTGTTATGCCGGCATTGTTTAAATCTTTCAATATCTGAATAATTTCTCTTGTCGATTTTGTATCTAAGTTTCCGGTAGGTTCATCAGCAAAAATTATAAGAGGCTTGTTTATAAGTGAACGTGCAATCGCAACCCTCTGCTGCTGGCCCCCGGAAAGTTCGTTCGGACGATGGTACATTCTTTCTTTAAGTCCGACAAGCTCCAGAAGTTTTTTAGGGTCTTCATGATTGTGTTCATCTTTTGAATTTGCGTATATTATCGGAAGAGAAACATTTTCTGCGGCTGTAAGTTTTGACAGGAGATTAAACTGTTGGAAAATAAAACCTAAAAAATGGTTTCTCAGTGCAGCAAGTTCGTCATCGCTATATTTTGATATTTCTATTCCCGCAATCTTAAACGAACCAGAACTGGGTTTGTCCAAAAGTCCCAATATATTTAAAAGCGTAGATTTTCCACTTCCAGATGGACCCATTATCACGACAAATTCACCCTGTGATATTTCAAGGTTGATTCCGTGAAGCACCGGAACGTCAAGCTTTTCAAGATGGTAGGTTTTTTTCAGGTCTTTTAATTCTATTACTTTCATTTTACCTGCTTATAAACGATTTTGCTTTTTCTTTCTTTTTTTCTTTAAGTATGACCGCCGTGTCTCCTTGTTTGAGTCCAGATAAAATTTCAGTAAATTTGCCATCGGTAACGCCTGTATTTATATTTCTTGTTACCAATATTTCTTTATTGTTTTTCGTCAAAGATTTAACGGTTACCGTTTTCTTTTTGCCTCTTTCGATTATAAAATTGCTCGGTATAGACCATGCACCTTTTTTTGATTCTGCGGTTACTGTTATCGTTGCAGTCATTCCTGCCCTGAAAACTTTTGGTTTCTTTATAGGCCTTATTTTTATTGCGTACACAGTTACATTGCTTACCACGGTCGATTCATAAGCTATATGTTCCACTATACCGCTAAATATTTCATCGGGGTAAGCGTCCAGAGACATTTTTAAATTATCGCCGATTTTTATATACCTTAAATCTGTTTCGTCAACATTTGCTTCAATTATCAAATCGTCCGCCATGACAAGTATTGCATCGGCTGAAGTTATCGTTTGTCCGGGCTCATTGCTTCTTAAGATAATGAAGCCGTTCATTGGGGCAACTATCGGGGTTGGTCTGTATATGGTCTGCCATCTTTCGTATTCTTCCTGGCTTATAGCTCTTGCAGCGTCAACCATGGCGGCTCTTTCTCCGGAACTCATCCATACGATTACCTGCCCTTTTTGTACGGAGTCGCCTTCTACAACAAGAATCTCTTCGACTCTTCCAGAAAAAGGAGGCTTGATTTCAAGTCTGTTTCTTGGACGCACTTCGCCAGTTTCTCTGAACTCCACGTGCAAATCTTTTTGTTCAAGCTGCGTTTCTTTTTCAATAGCGGGCTTAGAAGGTTTAAAAATAAAAAATCCAGCGGCGCCTGCTGCAGCAATAAATACCAAAAAGATAAAGAATTTTTTCATAATATTATTTTCCGGGATGAACGAACCCCTCTCCTATAAAGTTATGCCATTTAGCTTTTTCAAGCGCTGCTGTTTTTTTTGCATCTAAAAGCGTTTTTTGGGAATTTATATAATCGTTTTCTATTGAATACCAATCCTGATAAGTGGACAAACCGTTGACATACTTTCTCTGTGAAATTTCGGCTTGCTGCTGTGCAGCTGACAAGTAATGTTCTCTTATAACGATATTTTCCATGGCATCGGCCAAGCCGTTATGGTATGCCATAGCAGCAGATTTGAGTGAATTGTTGACACTGTTTAAATTTTCTTTTGCTATTTTAAGCTGATTTTCCGCTATTTTCACATCGGCTATCCTTGTGCCGCCGGTAAACAAAGGGTATGAAATTGAAAGCCCGCTGTCCCAGCTGTTTCTGTCAGGCGACCATTTATTGCCGGAACGTCCGAAACTTCCTGTTAAACTTATCGTTGGCCACCATGCGCTTTTTGCTCTTAATGACTGAGCTTCGCAGCTTTCGATATTATATTGCGCAGATAAAAATTCCGGTATTGAAACTATCAACGAATTATATTCTGGAACTATGAGATTTCTCTCATTTAATGTCAGTTTTTCATCGGTTTCAAGAAGGACATCATCTTTTCTTCCGATAGCTTTAAGCAAAGCCGCTGAAACCGTTTCGATATATCTTTTAGCTTTTCTGAGATCATAAGCTGAAAGCTCCTCATCGGCTTCGACTCTTTTTAACGAGCCTAAATCGACATTTCCCGAATCATATTTCAGTTTTATCATATCTTTATTTTCCGCTCTTCTTTCAAGTATCTTTTCCGAAAGTTCGACAGTTTCATAAGCCCACATAAGATTTACGTATTGCGACGCGGACTCATATGCCGCGTCTGATACAGTTCTGTCATAACTTGCCTGCGCCGCTTTAAGTTCGGCAGATTTTTGTCTTACATCATTGTATGTGTCAAAACCGGAAAAAATCGAAAGGCTGGCATTTAAACCATAAGAATAATTTCTTGAAAAAATTCCATCATTCTCGCTCTGAGAAGCATTTCCACGAAAAGAAATGCCGGGCATATATCCACTTAATGCCCGGATATAAGCCTGTTTTGCATTTTCAAATCTTAATTTTGCCATTTGAATGTTCGGATTTTTTTCGTTTGTTTGTCTTGTTATAGTTTCCCAATCGATTCTTTCTGCGATAGAATAAGAACAGGTAAAAGCGGCAAAAAATAAAGTAAAAAAAAATTTTTTCATATTTTTCTAAAACGAAGCAAAATAATGATTTATTGCATTTCTTTTCAATGAGAATTATATCATATAAAATGCGGTTTTAAATATTTTTCTACAACGGGAAGGAAATGATGTATATTATTTTGTTTTATATATTTGTCATTGCAAATTTTACCGCTTTTGAAAAATATCAAACACTGTTTTATTTCAGCAGTTTCTTAAAAACTAAAATCTCTAATATGTTGTGATATTATACATTAAATTGAAATTAAAGGCTTAAAAATGTAAAATATTAGACTAAGCTAATATATATAATATAGACTTTAAGGAGATTTCATATATGCTTACATTTAACAAAAAGAAAAATATTCTGGAACCAGAAGAATATCATTATGAACTTCAGGATGTTAAAGAACCGAATCTTTTCAGAGAAACTTTTCAATATACCGAAGTACCTAAAATAGGGTTTAATAATTTAGTAGTGCCTATGAACGTACCTAACGATATTTGGATTACGGATACTACGTTTCGTGATGGTCAGCAGGCTATGGATCCTTTTACTGTAGAGCAAATAGCCTATCTATATGAGCTAATGCATAAACTCGGCGGACATAATGGAATTATAAAACAAACGGAATTTTTTCTTTATTCCGATAAAGACAAAGAAGCCGTAAGAAAATGTCAGGAGAAAGGGTATGAGTTTCCGATTATAACTTCATGGATAAGAGCAAACAAGAACGATTTTAAGCTTGTCAAAGAAATGGGTCTAAAAGAAACTGGAATATTGACTTCCTGTTCGGACTACCATATATTTTTAAAACTGAAAAAAAACAGAAAAGAAGCTTTGGATATATATCTTGGCATAGTAAAAGCGGCGCTTTCCGAAGGCATCATACCGCGTTGCCATTTCGAAGACATAACAAGAGCGGACTTTTACGGTTTTGTAGTTCCTTTTGCGGTAGAGCTTATGAAACTTTCCAAAGAGGCGAAAATGCCGGTAAAAATCAGAGCATGCGATACGCTCGGTTTCGGAGTAAGTTATCCGGGAGCTGCAATGCCCAGAAATGTCAACGGAATTATGTTCGGGCTTACTCATCATGCAGGAGTTCCATCGGAATACATTGAATGGCATGGGCACAATGATTTTTACAGAGCTTTAAGCAATTCAGTGTCTGCATGGCTTTACGGCTGTTGCGGAATAAACGGTTCTCTTCTGGGAATAGGCGAAAGAACGGGAAACACGCCCGTTGAAGCTTTGGCTATAGAATATGTCGCTCTTAGGGGGACGACAAACGGAATGGATCTATCCGCTATTACCGAAATCGCGGAATATTTTAAAAAAAAGCTCAATTACGATATTCCCAAAAACCAGCCTTTTGTCGGCGCGAATTTCAATATGACAAAGGCCGGCATTCATGCCGACGGACTTTTAAAAGAACAGGAAATCTATAATGTGTTCGATACTCAAGCAATTTTAAACAGACCTCCGGAAGTGGAAATAACCGACAGAGCGGGCCTTGCGGGAATTGCATTTTGGGTTAATACCCAGCTTCCGGGACTTAGGGTTTCAGAAGAAAAAATTGATAAAAACAATCCTGCGGTAATCAAAATCAAAGAAGATATTGACGCTTTATTTAAAAGCGGAAGAACGACTTCTATGACTCATGCTGAAATGCTTAAACTCGTTAAAAAATACCTGCCGCAATATGCTTAATTCTGTAAAAATTCAAACACATATAAAAACGAAGATTGTATAAAAAATTGCAATACTGCAAATCAAAAACTTAAAAATTGGCATTTTTGTATAATACAAAAAGATATCACAAAGGTTTAAATTATCAAACCGCCTCAAATGCTTTTTTAAATATAAAATCTTCACCATGCGGGATATTTATACGTGAACTTGTCAAAAGTAAAATTATAATATTAAAAATAGGGAGTTTTTCATATGAGCGATGAAATTTGTCAGCTGTTTGAAGATAAAAGCTTAGTTTCAAGAATTAAAGTCAAATTACCACAACTTTTTCAATTGGCTGAGTTGGAAAGCTCAAGAGCTGGGAAAGTTGGAATGGAAGTAGGCTCTGTTCGAGAAAAGATTGTTAGTGCACTCCTAATATACAAATTTAGTGAAGAAAATGTTGAGACTGAATTACCAATAACTGAAGCAGAAGTAGATGTTAAAGTATTTGGGAATCCAATTTCTATTAAGACAATTACCGGAAAAAATCTAAGTGGTGTAAAATTGATATGGACTGTTGATACTCAAAAAGCATTAGAATTTAGTAGTAAATATATACCGTGTTGTGATATGATATTAGTTCAGATAAATTGGGATAATGTCGGTGGTTTTTATTATATAAGTAAAGAGATTCAAAATAAGACGTTAAAATTGATCGGTAGAGAAAAATACATAAAGTTACCAAAGCAGGGAACAAATCCTAGAGGTGTTGAAATAGGTGTCGAGGCAATGAGACAATTAATATCAAATCCAGATACTTTAAAAATACCAATTGATTGGAAAAGAAAGACTATAAATTTTAAACCGTTTGAAAGATGGGTGGAATTATGGCAAAAGGGTTAACAACTACAAGACAAGGTACTTCTACAAGTGCTTTCGGTACAAATGGAAGAATAAACCACGACTCCGCAAAATTTTATAATTCAAAGCTATATAAAGAATTGGAAAAAGAAGTTGACATTTCAAAAAAAGTAAATAGTTTTCCACACAAATATCTTAATACTATTATTCAGGGTTCATGTATAAATATGAAAGAGATTCCCGATAATTCATTGCATTTAATGATAACTTCCCCGCCTTACAATGTTTCAAAAGAATATGATGATGATTTATCATTAAAAGAATACCTTGAATTATTACGGCAGGCATTTACGGAAACATTTCGCGTGCTTGTTAATGGTGGACGTGCTTGTGTTAATGTTGCCAATTTAGGAAGAAAACCCTATATTCCACTTTCTGATTATATTTCAGAAATAATGATTAGTATTGGTTTTAATATGCGAGGAGAGATTATCTGGAATAAGGCAGCCAGTGCAAGTCCTTCAACAGCATGGGGAAGCTGGAAAAGCGCAGGTAACCCAACATTACGCGATGTTCACGAATATATTTTAGTATTTTCAAAAGGTATATATAAGCGGGAAAGAACAAAAGACGAATTAAAAATAAAAAAAGATACTATAGCCAAAGAACAATTTATGGAGTGGACAAAATCAATCTGGACAATGAATGCTGAAAGTGCTAAACGCATTGGACATCCTGCACCTTTCCCTGAAGAATTACCGAATAGATTGATACAGTTATATTCTTTTACTACTGATATTGTTTTAGATCCCTTTATGGGAAGCGGGACAACGGCTGTTTCTGCAATAAAATTAAAAAGAAATTATGTCGGATATGATATTAACAATAAATATATTGCATTGGCGAATGAAAGAATAAAGAATATAAAAATGAAATTCTCTGGCTATACAAAGAATACAAAAGAACGCAGGAACAATATTTGATTGACAGCATAAACAGCATTTTGATAAGCAATTATAAAATCTAATGGTGGGAATATAAAAGGTAATAGAAAGCTTGCAAATATTTGCTGCCAATTAGGAATTTGTCATCACAGAGGATGACAAGCAGAAAGCTGCTTGCAGCTTTGTTTGAGAGACAGTTCTTGCAGATGAGATTATAACTTACTTGACTGTTTTTTTTGAAAAAATAAGAAACTACGATAAAAAGCCAATTTAGGTGGGAGAAAAAACAGTTAAATGCAGTTTTTACTTTTCCATCTCTGCTATTATCGTATTTTCGCCTTTATAAATTCCCCAATGCGTAAATCCTGTTTCTTTCAATTTTGCAAGCTGGTTTGCTGTATTTTTTTGTTTGTCAAAAATTGAAACTACACAATAATTTTCTTTAAGTTTTTCACAATAATGTATTATATCGCAAAAATTGTCGCCATAAGAGTAGAGCAAAGCCGCTTTTTTGATTTTTTTCCCGTTATTATCCGAAGCTGCCGAAAAAAAAGAATCGATTATTCTTTCAAATCCTAGAGAAAAACCGCATGCTGAAACATTCTGTTGTGAAAAACTGCCTATCATATTGTTGTAGCGTCCGCCGCCGCCAAAAGAATTTTTTTCATTTATTTCGTTGACTTCGTAAATCGTGCCTGTATAATAATCCATTCCACGCACAAGCGTTGGATCGAATCTGATATTTACATCTCCCAAAAGATTTTTTACTCCCTCAATTATCGCTGTTAAACTTTTGCATGTTTTTAAATATTCTTGATCAGAGTCGTCTTTAAACAATAAATCTATGCTTTTTGCTGCGGATTTTAAACCTTCAAAGGTATTTTTTATATTTGAAAGAATATCTTTGTTAAAACCTTTTTTTCCAAGCTCTTCAATAATATCATCTAAAGATTTTTTATCGAGTTTATCCAAAGATATGAGAAAATCTCTGTATTTGTCATCGTCGTTTATGCCGCAGTTTCTGCTTATTTTTTTTAATATTTGTCTGTCGTTGATTCTTATTTCAAAATTTTTTATTTTAAGTTCGTGAAGCGTTTTGCAAGTAACATATATCAGTTCTATTTCGCAGTTTGGAGCAGGGTCACCTATAATGTCTATATCACATTGGGTAAATTGTCTGTAACGAGCTTTTTGAGGTCTTTCGGCTCTCCACACGCTGCCGATTTGAAAAACTTTAAAAGGTTTTGGAAGTTTATCTTTATAGCGGGCATAATAGCGAGCAAGCGGTATGGTAAGGTCATAACGCAGCCCGAAATCCGCTAAATCGTTTTCTGCAAAGGGAATATTTTGAAGCGCTTCTTTTAATTCGCCGCCACGTTTGAGTACTTTAAAAATTAATTTTTCGTTCTCCCCACCTTTTTTCCCGAGCAAATTTTCTAATTTCTCAAGACACGGAGTTTCGATAAAATTAAATCCGTATTTTTTATAGATTGCAGTAATGGTGTTTATGACATTAGTTCTTATTTCTGCGGCAGCAGGTTCAATGTCGCGCGTTCCTGTGGGAGGTAAAAAGCTGTCTTTGTTCATTTTAACCGCCTATGATTTTTTAACTGAACTATCCTTTGACATGCAGTAATACTTTCAATGTTCTAATATCCAATGTGTCTTTGTTTGATGTTGGATGGATAGTCCAATTGTACAACTCTATGAAAAACTTGATAAACAATAAATTAAAATTTGCATAGCTGCTGCAAAGTATCTTGACTATTCTGATAGATTTTTCAGATACTTTGCTTTATAAAGTCTTGTTCTGCTTTATCGGTTACCTTGTAAATTTGAAACACTAAATCATCAATCTCAAAATCTGATTTTTTAATTTCCATTTGATATGTTTTTTTAACTTGTAAATTTGTTTCCGATAATTCCTTTCCTTTCTTTTCAATAATCGTTTCAACCTTTGCAATCAAATCTGTTTCAAGTTTTTTATTATTGGTTTTGACGAGTGGAATACTCAGCAATGGCTCTTTATCCACTTGATAGCTGCCACCTTGTGTTTTCTTATATTTTAACCAAAATGCAGCTAATGACGAATTCAATAATCCCGTTAAATATTTTAGGTTTATGCGAGATGTCTTGATAACATAAAATGCGGCAGATACATAGCTATTAAAATCTGTATAAGTAAAAGCAGGCCGTTTAGGGCATTTGCGGGCAGATATAATTTTTTCACCAATAAAAAAATCTTCTACCCGCGAACGATGCAATCCATATGGTCTATTATCAGAAACAATTATATCTTTATATAAATCCAAATGTGCTTTTAAATTTGGATAGGTGTTCATAGATTTTTTATCTTTGTATTTAGAAGTGGTATAAATCAACCAAATTTTATTATTTGGATTACCATAATATCGCTTTAGCAAGTCAGTGGAATTATAATATGGTTTGATGAACTTTTTCTCTTCGGCTGTCAGGCACAACAAATTTAATTCAGCAGTGGTCAATCCAAAAACCCCCTC
The DNA here is from genome assembly GCA_031279415.1 of Candidatus Endomicrobium procryptotermitis. Classification (NCBI taxonomy): domain Bacteria; kingdom Pseudomonadati; phylum Elusimicrobiota; class Endomicrobiia; order Endomicrobiales; family Endomicrobiaceae; genus Endomicrobium; species Candidatus Endomicrobium procryptotermitis. The sequence continues at coordinate 30,304 of JAITIP010000025.1, forward strand.
CCCGGCTCTATGCCTTGAATTCTCTGCTTGTTTTTTACCAATAAAATCGAAATGCGGGTGGATTCCATTTGTCATTTCGTCTTTATCTAGATTAAAATTTCCTGCTTTTTTAATTTTATTTAATAATATGTGTGTATCATTTGACACAAATTCTATAAAGTTATCCTTCAACTCTTTACTTTTTATGGCTGCTGATATTTTGCTAAAATATCTTTTGTCTTTCAATGAAATGGCAAGATTTTCAATAATAACTTTTTTATTAGTATTTTTTATGTAGTCAAATTGATAACTATTTACAGATTCCTTTGATAATATAAAAATCATTGTTTGAATACTTGCTGTTTGAAATACTTTATATTCATTAAAATCCACATAACTTTCGATCTTTGAATTATTTAAAATAAAGCCGCGCAGCTTTGCGGCGCCTGTATTTGTATTCCAATTATTTGTTGCAATAAATCCAAGTTTACCATATGGTTTCAATAATTTAATTCCCAGCACAGCAAAGAAATACCATAAATCCATTTTACCTTGATAGAAATCTTTCAAATATGATTGCTTAGGCAAAAGAAAAGGTGTTTTGTCAGTGGTGTTTTTCATATAAGGAGGATTACCAATTACACAATCATAACTACCAAATTTCCAATCATATGCTTTTATTTGCTTACGATTTTTGTCAGTATCATATAATCCATAGATATCTGAACCAACTAACGAGTTGCCACATTGTATGTTATTTCCCAAGTCTGGCAATACCCGTTGTTCATTGTCAAATAAAGATAATTGTTTAGCAATAGCAGTATGAGTTTGCCCTTCTAATGCTTTCAATAATAATGACAGCTTTGATACTTCAACTGCTTGAGTATCTAAATCGATGCCATATATATGTGCTAAAAGAATTCTTTTTCTTTCGGTAATAGTTAATTTATAACTTTGTTCATCCCCTTTTACTATATATTTTTTATTTTTCTCTGGCGATTTTATGTATTGCTCTAAATACCAATCCAAAAGCTTTTGATATGCAGCAATTAAAAATGAGCCGCTGCCACAAGCAGGATCCACAACTTTATAGTCTTTAATTGTATTGAGTGTTTTTGTTTCAAGCTGTTTTTCAATTGTATTTTCAACAATATAATCAACAATATAAGATGGAGTATAATAAATACCGCCGCTTTTTTTAATATTGGGCTTGTCTTTTATTGTTACCCTTTTGCCGTTAATTTCAATTTCTTTTCCTAAAAATCTTTCGTAAACGGAACCCAAAATATCAGCAGGCATTGCATCAAATCTATATGGAAACGGCGAATATAAAGAATTTATTATATCTTTTAACACTTTATTGCTTATTTGTATTTTGGTTGATAATATATCCGAATCCTCTGATTGCTGCTGTTCATTTCTGAAATGAAATAATCCAGAATTATATTGTTTGTCTGATTGTTTAAACAGTTTTATAAGTTCAGCATAAATATTTTGCTTAGCGGCGATATTTTTGAGTTGGTCTTCCTTTTCAATTTCTCTATCTTCACATACTCTTAAAAACACAATTCGGTCTATTGTCTTTTGCACCAATTCATTAAGATTATCCTTAATTTCTTGTGAGGCACTTTTTATTATATCTTTTGCTAACTTTTGCCGCCATTCTTCTATTGTGTCAAGAAAATCTTCATCAACACTTTTATTTCCTTTAATTGGAACAAGTCTATTATTGCCATTTAATTCATATTCTTTGGAAAAATAATCATATAATCTTTTCCAGTTTGCAGTCTTGCCATCATTAGAAATCTTGTCCAATTCATTATAATGAAAATAAAGTAATTGTGCGGTAGATGATTTATCTTTCTTTTTAGGTTTTATTATTGTGTTATAAACTGCAAATTCCTCAAAATCTGTTAGTAAACAATATCGCATTTTACTATTCCACCCATATTCACGAACTTGAATAACAGGTTTTTGGTCTTTATCTATTTTTATAGCTGGTTTTTTTGCTTCAATATAAAATATCTTTTGTCCGCCAAACTGAATACAATAATCAGGTACTTTCCCATTCACATTTGGTTCAACAATGACTTCTTGATACTTTCCAATATAGCCCTCAGAATTTCTAATATTCCAGCCAAGACTCTCAATTAAAGGATCTAAAAAATCCTTACGAATTTGTTCTTCATTATATTTCACACACTCTGCATAATTTCTTCCGAAAATACCAGCAAGTTTTTTAAACTCTGTGTGAAATTTTTCTGTTAATTTTGAGTTTTCCATAATTTCATGCTATTTTAAACTATTTACTTCAATAAAGAACAACAAATACTTCACTTCAAAGAAATAATTCTGTTTTTTAATTTAAAACGGAGACTTCTTTAAATTTCCTTTTATTTCCGATTCCGTAAGTTTCTTGCCGTTTCTTTTGTCTTTATCAGGGCTTATAACGCCCATAGAAATGATAAACTGGAAAGCGTCTTCAATGGTATAATTCGTATTTTTAACATCTTCTTCTTTAAACAACAATAAAAAGCCCGTGGTCGGGTTAGGCGTCGTGGGCATAAAAGCGCAAACATGCCTTTCGCCGTCAACTTCATGATATCCTGTTAAAAAAGCTATTGAATATGAACCTTTGCTTGGGAAAGGAATCAAAACGACTTTTTTAAATCCATTATTTTGTTCTTTGCCGAAAACAAAACGCACAAACTGTTTTGCGGCAGAATGAACCGTTCCCAAAAGAGGCACTTTTTCTATAAATTGTTCAAGCCAGCTGAGAAGAGTTTTTCCGACAACTCTGTTTGTGACAAAACCAAGCAAACATATACTTGCTATGGCGACAATGAAACAAATAAGCTTCTGAAACCTATATACCCATATTTTGTCCGGCATAAATAAATCAAGCATGGGGATAAGATATGGAGCTGCAAAATTGCTTATCAAATTAAAAAGAATTGTTACTACAAAAAAAGTAAGCCAAAGGGGAATAATAACTATCAGACCCGTTGCCAAATATCTTTTAAGAAGAACCCCGATTCTTTTTTTTAAAGTTTTTTTCTGTAATATTCCGCCATGCCGCTGACTATCCTTTTCATTTTCCATATACAAAAGCTCTCCCTGCTTTTAAAAGTTTATTTACTTTTGTCTGACTGTCGGACTCGGCGTACACTCTCACTACTGGTTCCGTACCGGAAAGTCTAAACCCTATCCATGTGCTGTTGTCCAAAATAAATTTATATCCGTCAATAGAAATATTCTTTTGCACTTTCATTGTGGCAAAATTTTCTGGAGATTTCGCTTTAAGTGTATTTCTGAAAGCTTCCATAGTTTCAAGTGGAAGATGAAAATTAAGCCTTGAAGTTATAATCTCGCCTGTAATTTTTTTGATGTCTTTAAGCATAGCGGTCACAGATTTTTTATTCATCGCTACGGCTTCGGCTATCAGAAGACAGGCGAGTATACCGTCTTTTTCTGGAATATGTCCCCGTATAGTAAGTCCTCCGGACTCTTCACCACCGATTATAAAATCTTTTGCATTATTTACCATAATTTCGCCGATATACTTAAATCCTACGGGAGTTTCTATGACCTGAACGCCGATTTTGTCAGCAAGCCTATCAAGCATATGGCTTGTCATAACGCTTCTGGCGGCAATTCCGTTCCAGCCTCTTGTTTTGTTCAAATGATAGAGCAAAACCGGAATTACTTGATTTGGCGTTATAAATTCCCCGTTCGAATCTATTATTCCAAATCTGTCGGCGTCCCCATCTGTGGACAGTCCCAATTTATAGGATTCTTTTCTTACCATTTGGAAAAGAGTATCAATATTTTTATTGTTCGGTTCTGGAGCACCATTCGGGGCAAACATAGTGTCCCTATTCTTGTTTATGGTTTTATGTTTTATTCCGGCATCGTCAAACAAAGCGTCAAGATAATCGCTTCCGCAGCCGTGCAAAACATCTATTGCGACTTTCAGATTAGCTTTTTTTAAAGCTTTGAAGTTCACAAGTTGTTTAATTTTTTTCATATAAGCCGTACGCGGATTGTGAATTTCTATAATTTTATTTTTAACTGCCTCTTCAAACGGCATTATCTTAACGTCTTTTATGCTTATGGAAGCGCAATACTTTTCTATTTTTTTTGTGGTTTCTGGCAAAGCAGGACCGCCCCATGACGGAGAATACTTTATTCCATTATATTTGTACGGATTATGACTGGCGGTAAAATTTATGCCGCCCGCAAGTTTTGAATTTATTATCTCAAAAGCTATTACAGGGGTAGGAGTGTTCCTTTTACAAAGCAATACTTTGATTGCATTTCCCGCCAGCACTTGTGCACAAACCTTCGCGAAATCTTCTGACATAAATCTCGTGTCATAACCTATAATTACGGAAGCCTTCTTGTTTTCTTCGTTTATAAGTTTAGCGGCGGCTTGAGCCGCTATTCTTACATTGTCGTAAGTAAATTCTTCGGCAATAATTCCTCTCCAGCCTGACGTTCCAAATTTAATCATAAATCTTTCCTCTGAAATTGTTGTTTAATTATCTTAAAAATATTGAGTTGGAATTATTCCTGCCATTGTTTGATTTTTTCGCCGTACATTTCAATAAATCCGGAAGCCGTGGATATATCTCTGGCTTCGGCCCAGATGTGAAAAAATGCTTCATCAGGATCGGGAACCAAAAGAACCCAACCGTTATTGAAATATATTTTTACCCCATCTATAAGTTCGGATTTTTTGCCTTTTGCATCTTCAATTGCTTTGCGCATCGCCTGTCCTTTTTTATCCCATGAACACGGAACCGCTTTATGCAAAACTTCAAAAGAAGGTATTTCACGGCTTATTCTGCTAAGCGACAAATTTTCCTCTGAAAGCATTTCAATAACTTTCCCAATGGCGTACATGGCGTCAAAAGTATTTTGAAATTCCGGAAAAATGAAACCGCCCATACAGTCTCCTATGAAAGTTACTCCTTTGTCGTTGGCCGCGTTCATTATATTTCTCGGACTTGTAGCTGTTCTTTTAACTTTTGCACCAAACCGTTCGGCAAGCTCTTCGATTACGGAAGAAGCATTTACGGGAACAGCAATAACTACATTTTTATGCGTTTTCATTACCAGATACGCGGCTATAAGCGTTGCCAAATCGTCTGGCACTATCTTTCCTTTTTCATCGACTAAAAATAACTTTTCAGCGCCGGTATCTATCAAAAATCCGGCGTCAGATTTAAGAGTTATGACAATATCTGAAAGTTGACTAAGTGAATTGGAAAACTCTTCCTGAGATTTAGTAATTTTTGAAGAATTCGTAAAAGCGTTTAAAGCAACTACGTCAATATTCAATTCTCCCAAAATTGCGGGAAATATCATAGAAGCCGACGAGTAAGCATAGTCTATGACAATTTTTTGTTTAGAGTTTCTGATTTTGCCTTTTTTAATAGTGTTCAAATATCCTGTTTTGTAGTATTCTACTGCGCGCGGCGGGACAGTAATCTCGCCGACATCGTTCATGTTAGCGCGTTTAAAATCTTCCCTAAAAAAAAGCTGTTCGATGGCTTTTTCCTGATTTATTGAAATATCACTGCCTTTTGAATCAAAAAATTTTATATCGACAAGCCGCGGATCATAAGGCGACTGCCTTATGTGAATCCCACCGGCTTCGCCTTCGTTTCCTATTTCATATCTTACAACGGGGATGGGAGAACTTCTCAAATCTCCGACTTTTACTCCGGCCGAAAGAAGCCCCGAAATAATTCCTCTTTTTATCATTCTTGTAGCGCGATGGTCATCTCTTGACGTCAATATATATGAAGAGCTTCCTATATATGCTCCGTAAGCTGAGCCGATTTTTGCCGCAAATTCTGGGGTTATTTCTATATTTCCAAGCCCGGTTATGCCGTAAGCGTTAAATAAAGCTTTGTTCCATTTTTCTCCCCATACGAGACTGCTTGAAAGAATCGCACCTGCTTCGATGATTTTATGCGGCCAGATTCTGAGATTTGTCCTTATTATGGCGTCTGCTCCTATGCGGCATTCGTCAGCAATTATCGTACCTACTTGAACAACGACTCTGTCGCCGATTTTTGTGGAATTGCCTATCACGTCTTCTTTTAATCTAGCTTCTGTTCCTACAAATACATTTTCCCATAATATAGAGCCAAGAACTTCTGCACCTGAGCCGATCCTCACGTTTGAACCGATAACAGAACGGGAAATTCTCGCTCCATCTTCTATAACCACGTTGTCACCGAGCAGAACCTGCTCGTCAACTTCTACATTATCGCCTATAACTACATTTCTGCCGGTAAGAATTTCCTTTCCGCCGATTTTTATCTTTTTTCCATCAAGGCTGATTTTTACTTTTCCGTCAAGAATATCGTACTGAGCGAGCCTGTATTCATCATGATTGCCTATGTCTTTCCAGTAACCTTCAGCTATATAGCCGAACAAGGCTTTGCCTTCTCTGAGCAGCAAAGGATATAAATCTTTGGAAAAATCAAAAGATTTTTCCTGAGGAATATAGTCGAAAATTTCTGGTTCTAAAATGTAAATTCCGGTATTTATCGTATCAGAAAAAACTTCGCCCCATGACGGTTTTTCCAAAAATCTTTCGACTTTGCCGTCTTTATCTGTTATCACCACTCCAAATTGAAGAGGATTGTTTACTCTGGTAAGAATCATCGTGGCCGCAGCTTTTTTCTTTTTATGGTATTCTACAGCCTTTGAAAGGTCAAAATCCGTCAGCACGTCGCCGGAAATTACTATAAAAGTATCATCAATATTTTTTTGGGCATATTTTACGCTGCCGGCTGTTCCCAAATCCGATTCTGGACGAAGATATTTTATTTTTATGCCTAAGTCTTTTCCGTCTCCGAAATAATCAGTAATTATTTCAGGCTGATAATAAAGCATCATGGTTAAATCTTTGAAATCGTGTTTCTTGAGAAGGTCAATAATATGGCAAAGCATCGGTTTATTTGCCATTGGCGCCATAGGTTTAGGAATACTGCATGTGATAGGCCTTAATCTTGTGCCAAATCCCCCAGCCATAATAACAGCCTGCATAATTATTTACCTCTCTTCTGTAAATTTTTTTAAATCTTAGGGAATTTATAAAATTTACTGAAATGTAAAGCAATTTTACTAAATTTAACCGTTAAAATCAAAAACCATATTTATTTTTTAAAAAGTACAGTAAATAACAGAATCTATTATCGTGAAAATTCATGCGAAATGCATGAAAAAATATTTCCGGCACAGAGTTTTTTATTAGTCTGATAAATTTTCTGTTTGTCAATTTTGTATTCCGTCGATAAAATAGAATTATCTGCTTTTGCATGCAGGAAAACACCAGGGGAAGGAACTATGTTACTTTTTATATTAAAGAATTCTCTATTCAAAAACAAGCAATGGTTAAAAATTAAAAACCTATGAAGCCTTAAATAATTATAATCAAATTGTTTTTGTTTAACAAATTTTCACGAGCCGTCAAAACGGTGATTTTTGAAGAGAGAAATAATATATGTTATCATAGATAAAAGAATATAGTCGGGGGATATGATAACACAATGCACACATTGCGGCACAGATATGTAAGAATATATCGCATCCACAGATTGACTGTTCATCCCGTTCATAATATATAGATTGTCATTTGTGTATAATGTGTTTTTCATTATTATCACTTTGGGAAATAATTAAATTTATCTAATATTGTCTATTTGTTGATATATGTCTGCATATATTTTGAAGATTTTTTCTTATTTGCGCTAATGCAAATACAATTTATCATCGTAAAGCGTTATTATAAAAAGATAAAAAAATTAAAATGCCGAGGACGGGATTTGAACCCGTACCGCCCTTGCGGGGACAGGCTTCTGAGACCTGCGTGTCTGCCGTTCCACCACCTCGGCGTTTTTTAATATTTTTTATAGTTTACCTTAAAAGACACAATAAAACAATCTCACATTTTATCCGTTGATTATATCCATTTCTATAACGCGCATTTTCTTCCATTTGTACGTTTTATATCTGAAATAAAAAGACAAAGCAAGAGATATGGCGTATAAAACCATTATGCTCCAGCCGACATATAAACCAAGTTTAAGAATTATTACAACTATATATATAGGTACTGCTGCAAAAAAAATTGATAAGGTTATCAGCAGTTTCATGACAAAAGCAGTGTCTCCTGCGCCTTTTATTGCGGAAGCAAAAATAATATTCATAGGGTCAAAAACGGAATATAAGGCAATAAATCTCAAAAGGTTTATCACCATGGGACGTATCTGTTCTATTATCTCGGCTTCGGCACCTTTTGAAAATGGATAGATAAACAGGTTTGGAATTAAGATAAAAGCCAACACCATAATAAATATATAAGAATATATAATGTGTAAAGCCGTATACACACTTCTTTCAGCTAAAGAAGCTTTATTTTTTCCGAGAAACTGCCCCACAAGTATTGAAGTCGTAATTCCGCAGCCTATCAGCGGCATAAAAGCCAAATTATTTATGTTAAGTGCAATGTTTGAAGCTGAAAGTTCAAGTTCTCCTAAAGTGCCTATTACAAGAACAAAAAAAGTAAATCCTGACATGTCAAAAAAGAGCTGGACTCCGTTTGGAAAACCAAACTTTAGAAGTCTCTTTATGAAAGTAAAATCCGGCACTAATTTTCTCGTATTGTAAATTTTATTGTTTGTTCTTGAGGTAATAAGCGCCGCAAATATTATAAACATTGTAACTGCGCCGATAATTGTTGCCAGCGCGGCTCCGGTTATTGCGAGTTCCGGAAAGCCTGCTTTTCCAAAAATAAGAAAATAATCAAAAAGTATATTTACCAATATACCTATAACATTCACTATCAAAACTATTTTAGTTTTTCCTCTTCCCGCATAGAATCCTGACAAAGCTGAAGCCGCTAAAGAAGGAAATGCCCCATAGCATAAAACTTTAAAATATTTTATTTCCTCAGCAGCTACAACAGGGACATGTCCTATAAAAATGAATATTTTTTCAGAAAACAAAGAGATTAGAAGCAATATAAAAGCGCCTATAAATGCTAAATAAAAACTTTGCCAAACGGAAGGTCCTATCGATATATATTCCTTTTTCCCGTAGTATTGTGAAACAAATACATCAACATAAGTTATAGTGCCTACAAAAATGCTCATAATTGAGAAATTCAATACGCCGGCAGGCAGAGATGCGGCAAAAGCTTCTTTTGAATGCCAAGCTAAAAAGAATCTGTTTATAAAAGTTTGTGTTGCCCATGCGCCCGTTGAAATTATAAGAGGGAGTGCGATTTTAAAAAAATCTAAATATCCGCCGCGGCATTTCCATCTTTTCTTAAATTTATGAATTAATTTTTTTATTTTCATGATAATCCTTTCCAAACGACATACATTATATATAATTCTCCCAGTCTTTTATTAAATGGCATTTATTTGAATTTTAAAAGCCGTGTTAATTAAGATTTAAAAGCGGATTAGTTTTAGGAAGGATTTCAAATTAAAATTGGAAAAATACTTTAACCCAACAAAAAGCCAGTGCAAGCCGCCGACACGACCTGCGGCTATGGCTTCCCGAAGACTTACATGATAAAACGCGTCATTGTCCGTGATTAATCGTAAACTGTAAGAAATTTCCTATTAAATTTTCATTCCACACTTCAACACCTTCCGCTGCTTCTATGACACATGGAGAAAAATTCCATATATACTTGATACCGGATTTTGCAAGCAATTCCGCAACGGATTGTGCAAATTGTCTAGGTACGGTTAAAATGGCAATATTTACATTTAAACTTTGCGCCAAACTTTTCAATTTTGAAATATGAAGGACCTCTTTGTTATTTATTGAAAGTCCGACTTTTAGCGGATCGTTATCAAAAAGAGCCAATATATTAAATCCGTAAAGTCCAAAATTATCGTATTTGGCCAAAGCCATTCCGAGATTTCCTGCACCGACAATAAATGCTTCTTTGGTTTTGACAAAACCTAAAAAATTTTCGATGGATTTTTTTAACTCAACTACCGAATATCCAACTTTACATATTCCGCTGTTGTTAAGCAGCTTCAAATCTTTTCTTACCTGCGAGGCATCTATTTTAAGCAGGAGCGCTATCTGCGGACTTGTGATATTATAGACGCCTTTTTCCATATATCCGACAAGAATATTATGATACAACGTAAGCCTGTTAATTACTTTGTCAGATAATTTCATTTTTTATATTTCTCCATTATATGCTTTTATAAGCAGTTCTTTTAAATCTTTTACAAGCGGATAAACTGGATTTGCTCCGGTGCATTGGTCATCGAAAGCAAGTTCCGCCAGTTTGTCGACTTTAGCGTAAAATTTGTCTTCTGGAATGCCGGCTTCTTTAATTGAAAGAGGTATGCCCACTTCCCGCTTGAGCGTGGTTATGGCATTTAAAAGCAGTTCTATTTTTTCATCATCATTATTTCCTCCGAGGTCTAATTCATCTGCAATTTGTCCATATTTTGTTTTGGCATTCGGATATTTATACTGGGGGAATATACCCTGCTTTTTGGGGCAGTCAGTAGCATTAAAACGTATTACCTGATTTATCAGTAAAGCGTTTGCGATGCCGTGAGGGATATTAAATGCCGCTCCGAGCTTATGCGCCATAGAATGACATATTCCCAAAAACGCATTTGCAAAAGCCATGCCGGCAAGAGTGGATGCATAATGCATTTTTTCTCTTGCAATCGGATCGTCTTTACCGTCTTTATAAGAGCGCGGCAGATATCTAAATATCAATTTTACAGCTTCAAGCGCCGGTGAGTTTGTAAAATTTGTAGCAAGCACTGACACATAAGCTTCTACAGCATGTGTTAAAGCATCTATCCCCGAAGCTGCACACAAACTTTTAGGCATAGAATCTACAAAATTCGGATCTATAATAGCCATGTCCGGTGTAAGAGCATAATCGGCAATAGGATATTTTATATGTGTTTTATCATCGGTAATAACAGCGAATGGCGTAACTTCAGAACCTGTTCCCGAAGTTGTAGGAATGGCGACGAGTTTTGTTTTTGTTCCCAAATCAGCAATTGAGCAGATTCTTTTTCTTATATCCATAAATCTCATGGCTATATCATCAAAATCCGTTTCCGGATGTTCGTACATCAGCCACATAATTTTTGCGGCATCTATCGGCGAACCTCCACCGAAAGCTATTATAACGTCCGGCTGATAAGTTCTTATCATCTGCAAAGCGTCATCTATAGTTGAAAGCGTTGGCTCGGGCTTTACATCGAAAAAAATTTGATAATCTATTCCAACTTCTTCAATTATTCTTGTAATATTATACACCGACCCGGAATCAAATAAAAATCTGTCCGTTACTATAAAAGCGCGCTTTTTCCCTGCAAGTTCGCGCAAAGCCAAATCCGTCGCGCCGCGCTTAAAATAAATTTTCGGAGGAACTTTAAACCAAAGCATGTTTTCCCTTCTTTCTGCAACTGTTTTATAATTCAGTAAATGTTTTACTCCGACGTTTTCACTCACGGCATTTCCTCCCCAAGAACCGCAGCCTAAGGTTAAAGACGGCTCTATTTTAAAATTATACAAATCTCCTATTGCGCCCTGCGAAGATGGAGAATTTACAAGAATACGGCCGGCGTGAATTTTTCCGGCAAAAAAATCTATTCTGTCGGACTTTCTTTCATCCGTATAAAGAACGCCTGTATGTCCCGCTCCGCCCAGTTCCACAAGCTGATGAGCTTTTGAAACCGCGTCTTCAAAATTCTCCGCTCTATACGCTGCTATTACGGGTGAGAGTTTTTCGTGGGAAAACTCTTCGTCGATTGTTGTTTTTTCGGCTTCTCCCACAAGAACTTTCACGTCAGTTGCCACGCTTACTCCTGCCATCTGTGCTATTTTCGTTGCAGGCTGCCCTACGATATTTGCGTTCAATTTGCCGTCAATAATTATCGTTTTTGCGACTTTCTCTTTTTCTTCCGCATTTAAAATATATGCACCTCTGAGTTTTAATTCGTCAATAACTTTATCATAAATGTCCTGCACTATTATAATTGATTGTTCAGAAGAGCAAATCATGCCGTTGTCAAAAGTTTTAGACATAAGTATCGAAGATACGGCCGTTTGAATATTTGCTGTCTCATCGATAATGGCAGGAGTGTTTCCTGCGCCGACGCCCAAAGCCGGTTTTCCCGAAGAATAAGCGGCTTTCACCATTCCCGGCCCGCCGGTTGCAAGAATTGTGGCTATATCTTTATGAGTTATAAGAATGTTGGTCAATTCGAGAGAGGGGACATCTATCCAGCCTATAATGTCTTTAGGCGCTCCGGCTTTTATGGCCGCTTCAAGAACTATTTTAGCTGCAGCTATCGTAGCGGCTTTTGCCCGAGGATGAGGAGAAAAAATTATGGCATTTCTGGTTTTTAAAGAAATTAAAGACTTAAAAATAGCCGTCGAAGTGGGATTTGTTGTAGGCACGATTCCCGCTATTACACCTAAAGGTTCCGCCACGATTTTAATGCCATTGGGTTTATCCTCTTTGATTATTCCACAGGTCTTTGCATTTTTATGTTTATTATAAATGTATTCTGAAGCAAAATGATTTTTTATAACTTTATCTTCAAGCACGCCCATACCTGTTTCTTCAACAGCCATTCTGGCAAGACTGATTCGTTCTTGATTTGCAGCAACCGCTGCCGCCTTAAAAATTTTGTCAACATGCTCCTGCGGGTAAGTTGAAAATATCAGCTGCGCTTTTTTTACACGCGCAATAAGCTCTTCAAGAGCCATAACACTGTCAACAGTAGGGTAATTTGTTTCTTTTTCCATACTTCTTTCTCCTTTTATATTTATTTGTGATTTATTTCACTATTATTTAACTTATAAAAAACGCAGCCCGCAAATATAAACAGTTTGCAGTCCGCTTAACGGTGCTTATCATTACGAATAACAAGCAATGAATATAATTATGACAGTATATTTATATCATTAGAACTTATTTAAATAATGACCGTTATAATATTTTAAATAGTGATAAGTATCACTATTTAAAGTATAAAAATAAAATATCCCGCAAATCACTTTATGCGAAATATTTCAATACGCAAAAACTTAATCTAACAAAAAGAACTTAATAACTTTACAGGATTATATAAACTTATTATGTTATTGTCAAATTTTTGTACGAGCTAAGTTCAACATGCTAATGCAGTACTTGTAGTTGTTTGAGAAAGCAAAGTTGAAATATCTGCTAATTCTTGCCGCCTTACCGCCGCTGTTAAGTCTTTAAAGGAGAAAAAGAGTTTCAGCTGCCGAAGCAGTGGGATACATGAAAAATCAAAGTAGTAAAATAATTAAAGCGAAAAATTCTGTTTTTGAACAAAACATATAAGAAAGCTGCAAGAAATTTGTTTTAAAGAGTTATGCATTAAGAAAAGAAATAGAAAATCAAATAAGCAGTCATTGGTCTACTGAAACAGTTTTTGGCTTAACAACAGAGCAAGAAGAGATTTTTATTCTGCTGCTGCATTAGCAATTTGAATTTGCCGTAATAAAAGCTAAAATAATCATATGTCAAATTAAAAAACTTTGTTTTAGGAGATACTTATGAAAAAAATTTGTTTTTTATTGTCAGCTCTTTTTTTAGCCGGTTTTATAGGGTGTGCCATGCGAACGGTAATTGTGCAGGAAGCCGTGCCTTTGCCCGCTCCGATGCCCCAGTCCGTTTCCGTTCATCATAACCGCAAAATCGCAACGACCCCGTTAATTTATGCCGTAAGTGTTAACAATCTTGGTGATATTCAACATTTGTTAAGCCGAGGAGAAAATGTTAACGAAATTTTTTTCAGCCCGCAATATGAAGCAACACCTTTACAGGAAGCTGTAAAACATGGAAATACTGCTGTAGCACAATACCTTATTAAATTTGGGGCAAACATAAATTTAAAAGCTAACGATAAAACCGCTATTGAAATGGCTGTACGTAAGAATGATTTAAAAATGGTGCGCCTTTTGGTTTCAAACAGAGCTTATATTTTTGCGCCAAATATTCTTGAAGACAGCGTTAGGGAACGCGATACTGCCGTCTTAAAATATCTTTTGGATAACGGCGCAGCAAAAAGAAGTTTACCAATCGCAGGACGCAACGCTGATTACGCTTTAATTAAAGCCTGCAAGCTTGGAAATATTGAAGCTATGCGGCTTTTAATTGCAACAGGAGCCAATGTTTCCGTGGTAGATGCAAAAGGGCGAGGTCTGCTGTTTTATGCCGCAGAAAGAAACGACATTGTAGTTTTAGAATTTGTTTATCCTTACAATAAAAAAATGTTGAATGCAGCAGATAATGATGGGTTTACCCCTTTAATGGTTGCTGCTGAACGCGGAAATATGCACGGAGTAAAATTTTTAGTTGTACAGGGAGCACATATTGATGTCCAAAATAAAAAGGCTCGGACCGCTGTCCATTATTCAAAAAATGCAGAAATAACAAGATTTTTAAACGAAGAAGCTGCCAGACATAAAAAGCCTGCAGGATATGCAGTTAAAAGAGATACGGCTCAAAAATATGATAGTCATGCTAAGCCTGAGGCTAATAAGCCTGTACAAACAGTAACGACGGTATCTAAAACTGAAGTTAAGCCCATACATCAACAGACAAATGAGCAGGCAAAACCAAAACCAAAACCTGATATTGATAATGACCGTAAAAACACAAGTGTTCAAACTGACAAAAAAACCGAACAGGCAATGCCTGCCAGATCTGAAAGCACTGTTCAGCAGACTGTGACGCAAAACATGCAGCAAAATGTTACAAGCCGTCCTTCAACAGCAGCTGAGACTGCGCAAAAACCATCCCAGCAGGCTAAAACTGAACAGGTAATGCCTGAACAAAAGTCCACTAAACAAATGAAACCTGCTGCACAGACAAAGTCTGCTCAGACGAGGACTAAGCAGACAAAGATTGAATCAGTAAAACAGAAAGATAAAATAAACAACCTAAAAAAACAGACTCAGCCTACGGCAAAGTCTGTGGCAAAACCTGAGACAAAGCCCGAAGCAAAATCTGAAGAAGATCCAGAAGCAAAGCCTGCGCAAGATTCAAAAGATGAATCAAAAAAAGAAGAAGACAAAAAAAACAGCGTAAAGCAGTCAAAGCCAAAAAGAAACAAATAAAAAAATTAATCGGCATACTGTAAAAGCTCAAACACATAATAGACCTCCCCGACCTCACGGTCGGGAAGGTTTATTTGGCGGTCATTAGGAAATTTTTAGCCTAATGACAAAATTGGGTTAAAATTCAGTCATATTGCTCCAATAGCGTTTCGGCATGAGAATTATTCTGTGTTTTGGATTTTTGCGTTCTTCAATGGCTGTTGTGTCATAGAACATTTCCCATAGATTTCGGTAATGATACTCTTTGGCTTCGGCTTCAGGTATTTTAATATCGGAAATATCCGAAATAACGTATTTGCCTTTTGCATAAGCGCATATCATATTATGTGTTTCATCGTAAATTATAAATTTTTCATTAGGCATTCTGGCGGCAAAATGCGGTACTATGCGCTGTAATACAAAATTTTTAGGTTTTATTTTTGCGATCAGTAAATTGCCATGTACGGAAAAACGTGTAAACCCAGTAAACTTATGTGCTTCATGTGTCATTTGTTTTACGGCTTTTGTCAGAATAATGACCGTATCGTCAGCAAGCATATTAATTATTTTTCTGCCAGTTTTATATCCTATGCGCATAAAATCAAGCATAAACATTTCCTTATGTTTAAGAGACGTTAAAAGCGCATCTTCCAAAAAAACAAGCGTTTCTGCATTCATTTTTTTCTGAATTGATTTTTTAACGAGGTTTGCTTTTTCTATGTCAGTTATTATATTAAAATGTTCAAAAAGTCCGGGTTGAAAATCTTTTTGATTTAATATGTTTGCTGGAATTTCTCTTAGGGTAAAACTTTCAAAAGCGCAGCATAAAAAACCTTCAAAAGTACCGTCATAATCATAAATTATGTTACGTGTGGAAAATTCAGCCATAAATGCTCCTTTTTGTGCGTAAGTTTTGGTTTTTCAAAAAAATCAATCTGTCTTGGATATTTTTCGTTTTTGTACATATCAAATTCTTTTTTTGACATTAAGGACTTCAAAATATTGTCATGTTTTATTATCAAACTATCATTTTTTCTGCCTTTGCATATTATGAAATATTGAGCACGTTTTAAAACTATGCCGAGTTTTTTTAGAGAGATAAAATTGAGTCCACCATACCTTCTTGCCATGATTATCCTTTGAGCGCTTCTTACGCCTATTCCCGGTACGCGCAGTAATTGTTCGTAAGATGCTTTGTTTATTTCTACGGGAAAAAATTCAGGATGATTTACGGCCCAATTGCATTTAGGGTCTAAAAAAGGATTAAAATTCGGCGATTTATCATCAAGTATTTCATCGGCGTTGAATTTATAAAATCGCATGAGCCAGTCGGCCTGATATAATCTATGTTCGCGCAAAAGCGGTGGATTTGTGTCTAATGAAGGCAGCATGGAATTGTCAGATACGGGAATGTAAGCTGAAAAGAAAACTCTTTTCAATTTAAATTTTTTATAAAGGCTTTCTGTCAGTTTTAGAATATGGATGTCTGTTTCAGGTGAAGCGCCTATGATCATCTGCGTACTTTGTCCTGCGGGAACAAATTTCGGAGTTTTTTTGTAAACGGTTAAATCTCTGCTGTTTTCGGATATATTTTCTTTTATAAATCCCATCGGCTTGAGAATTGAATTTTTACTTTTATCTGGAGCGAGAAGAGTAAGACTTTTTTGTGAAGGCATTTCTATATTTACGCTCATTCTATCGGCAAGCAGCCCAATCTGCCGCAAGAGTTTGCTTTCTGCTCCCGGAATTGCTTTTGCATGTATGTATCCACCGAAATTATACGTTTTGCGTAAAAGCGTCAATGTCTGTATCATCAGTTCGCATGTATAATCCGGATTTCCGATAATTCCAGAACTTAAAAACAAACCTTCAATATAGTTGCGTTTGTAAAATTGTACGGTTAAATCCGCCAATTCTTCGGGCTTAAAAAAGGCTCTTTTAATTTTGTCGTTGGATTTCCTGTTTAAGCAGTATTTGCAGTCGTATGTACATATATTTGTCTGTAAAACTTTCAGCAGAGAAATGCAGCGACCATCGGCGGCAAAGCTGTGGCATATACCTGCAAGACATTTGCTGCCGATACTGCCGCTGCCTATAGAATTGTCCGAAGTCCCGCTTGAAGTGCATGCGATATCGTATTTTGCTGAAGCGGCAAGAATTTGTAATTTATCAAAAATATCCATTTTGGATTTCCTTAAAAAGTTTAAAATCCTTTAGGAATACAAATGTATTATATTTTGACGGTTTTTGCAAGGGAAAAATATACAAGTGACTATTGATTAACTTGATGGTAAATTGCAAGATAAGAATATTCTAAACTTTTCTGACTATTATTCTTGACCAAGTTGGTTTTCCGTTAATATAAGGAATGTATTGTTTATCGTTTATAATTTTATATCCCTTTTCCAGCAATCCATTCAATAACGGACGAGAAGAAACCCCAAAGCTTTTTTTATATCCCTCAGGGATAAAATTATTGTCAACTAATAGCAGTCCGCTATCGTCATACTTTTTATATTGTGTGGGTATATCTTTCAGCGGCATTATTTTTAATTGTTTATATTTAGGTCTATTGTTTATTGGCAGATTTGTATACCAATGTCCTGCAGCCCTTACTGTCTCTCTTTTAGGGTTCAGATACCAATCTACACTATTATATCCCGGCCATACCTTATTGTTTTTGAAATATGGAATAAATGCTGTGTTCAAGATATTGACAATGTTAGATATAAACAAAAATTTCTTACCACTTTCAATGGTGATTTTCCAATATTCTATTGCTCTTGAAAATGGTGGATTTGTACACACTATATCCACCTCTTCATTAAGTATTTTTATAGACAATGGATCGGCAAAACTTCCCGTGTATCCTTTGGGATGTTCTTTTGTGCCAAACTCTGAAAATCCGTCTTTTGTAAATATGTATCCGGCTGAACCCTGATTGAATAAATCTACCTTTCCGCTATAATGTGTGCATATCAATTTTTTCAGCCCAAGTTCTTGAAAGTTTTGTAAAAAGTATAATGCAAAGGCAGAAGTATTACGAGGGTTGTGTCCCGTTTCATTAGTATCTACTGCATCGTCGCAATTACAAAAAATAACCTTATCACACCATATTTCTGCGTCATACATTTCTATTTCTTTTTTTATGTCTTCATACCTTGTATAAAATTCGTCATTATCTATTTTTTTCGCTTTTGTTATAATATTTTCTCTTGTAAGTCCCCGTTCTTCTAATGATGGAGTTGTTTTTTTGACAACTTTGATTTTTACAATTTTGTTTTTAGGTTCAAGTTTTATAAATGTTTCTCTCACGAACAAATTATGGGATTTAATAAAATTGACATATTGCTCAAACAGCCCTGAATTATAAAAATATATCTCTTTACTTTTATCTTCTCTCAAATGACCAAATTTTACTTTGATTACATTTTCTATTTTTACCATATCCGATACTTCGCAAGTAAATAGGTATTCATAGATATTATCTTTGGATTTTCCTGTCATATTATTGTATTCTTTCAATCGCCGTTCTAAATCGTCGGTTCTGCCAATTTTACAAAATGACAACTCTTTGGATGCTTGAACAATATAAATAAATTGATTAGCCATAGTTTTTACCCTTATCTAAAGGCAAATTATAAAACATATTTGCTGAAGACGCAATCATTTATATTTATAGAAAAAGTGATAACTTGCAGGACAAAGAGAAATAAATACACACGTAAAATAAATTGAATTTTGATTTATCTGTCAATAAAATTTATAATTTTATTGTTAAGGGGTAATTTTAATGAAAGAAAAGACAAAAAAGATGATTATAATTTTGACTTTTGCGTTCTTTTGTGCATCGGCCACAATAATGGTTATCACGAGACTATTTGGTTTGACATTTTTTAAACTATCCAAACCTACACTTCAAATGATTAACAATCTTACTCCGGAGAATGAAAGAAGAATCGCTGAAATTGCAGGTTTAGACGCTAATCACAAAATACTTTACGTTGAAAAGTGGAAAGATCGTGGGTCCGTTCTGATAATTTGGATGACCAATAACGGAAATATAGAAAAAATTATCCCATATGTTAACGATTCGGATAAAACAGAAAAAGTCCGCAAATACGACCCTTTGAGCAGGACTTTTGTAACCGGCGACTACTATGAGAACAATTCATCATTTGTCATAATATACTCTTATAAAAATTATTTTGGAAATTTTATAAGATATCAAATAAGATTTGTTTCTTCCGGAGCATTGAATTCCGTGTTGGATATTTTTCAGGGTCATAAAGAATATGCGGCAGGACGGCTTGAAGATTATGATCTGTGGCGCTTTCAGTTGGACCAGCAATATAAATAACAATATTTAAAATTCCAAAAAAATATTTTTAAAAAATCAAAATACTAACAAAAAAATAACAGAATTTTGGCAAGTTGAAAAGTTTTTTCCGTATAGGTATAATAAATCGTATGAAAAAAGTAATATTGCCTTTTATTTTTATTGCTCAGCTTGCTGCTGTATCTTTTGCCGCGGAGGTAAAAGTAAGATATATAGTATTTTTTGCCGAAAGTTCCGATATTGCCGAAAAAGTTGTGGATAAAATACTTTTTTCAAAAAGATTTTGTATGACAGTTCCTGTCATTTCCGGCAGTACGGTTGCGGCAGGGCTTGAAGAGCTTGTATCAAGAGGCAGGATAGAGCCTTCTTTGGTTTTTGAGCCTGAACCCGTGTTTCCGATTCTTGCGACAGTTTACAGTTCAAGTGAAAAAAAAGTTGACAGACTAGTCTTTAACGATTTTATTGCCGGAGGAATAAGCGCTTTTGAAAATTCTGTGAATAAAGAAAAGTTCGGCCTATTTTTACGTTCAGGAGAAGTTTCTCACAATATTTTATATTATTTTGCCGGATTAAAACTTTCATGGATTAATGTTGATAATATGAAAGAATCTTTTAATGGAGTTTATGATATTGATGGTATTGTGGCTTTTTCCATATATAAAAATTTTCCGACCGCACAAAAAAATGTAATGAAATGGCTTGAGTCCAAAAAAGAAAATATAATCCCCGTGCTTATTACAAAAAGACATCTGCGCAATGAGGAATTTATGGAATATATAATAGAGTTATTTGACAGAAGCAAATATATAATACCCGCGGTTCCTCTTTATGTGTCCTCCGTAAAACGTGAAATGATTCCGGAAAATAAATCGGTTTCTTTTGAACTGCTTTCCGTAAAGCCGGACATTATGACTAAACTTTATTACGCATTTTCTTTTATCAATGATTATAGGACTTCTGCCGATTTTCTCGAATACTCTTACAGAAATGCCCAAAGTGAGCTGCTTTACCTTTGCAGCTATGATATTTTAAAAGGAGTATCTTCCAATAAAGTTGCCAGCCGCAGAATGTTTGACGCAGCATACAATAATATATATAGGCTTTTGGGAGCGGAATCACCTTCAGATAAAGAATTGTCCACTAAAAAGCCTCTTATAACGGATAGCGCTCTGTACATGGGTACCGAAGAAGTTTTACATACGGAAATATTTCCGATTGAAGGCGGCGTGTCAATAAATAATGACGGAATATTAAAAAATCTAACGGTCTTGTCAAAAGAAGGCAGATTAAATATATCGTTTTCTTTTGAAGGCGATATTGGTTGGGATGAAAAAGTATCTTACTTTGACATATATATAGATATGAACAATTTTGAAGGTGCCGGTTCCACCTCTATGATGCCAGATATTAACGGATATTTAACGCCAGATTCAGCTTGGGAATATGCTTTAAGAGTAAATAAAGACAAGATTTTGTTGTACAGACATACCGCAAATTCTGTAACGTTTTTGGCCGAGATACAAAATTCATTTCATGATTTGCAATCATCTTTTTCAGTTCTTCAAAAATATATAAGAGGAAATCCGTCAAACTGGGGTTATCAGATTGTTGCAATAAGCGGCCTTGACGGGGAGACAAAAATCGTTGATTTTTTTGTCAACAGTGCGCAAAATAAAGATGTTTTTCTTTCGATAAAACCTTTCCAAATACCTGCCATACGGCTGAGAAAATAAAAATATTTAATCCACCCGTTGTCAAAATCAGTAATTTTATTACACTCTTTTCCATCAAATAGGTCTTTTTTATATCTTATGAGATAAAAATCACTATAATTCCTAAAATATTTTGTAAATTATCTCGTATCATTGGCATATTTCATAATTCCTTTTTTCAGCATGGAAACTAGTCTATTTTATAATTGAAAGATTATTCTAAAAATTGTATATTTTTCTGTGATTCTATAAAGGATTAGCAAAATGAAAAACCAGCTGATATTAGGTGATAATTTGGAAGTATTGAAAAAGCTGCCGAGCGAAAGCGTGGATTTATGTTATATAGATCCGCCATTTTTTTCTAACAGGAATTATGAGGTTATATGGGGAGATGACGGGGAGATACGCTCGTTTAAGGATAGATGGTCTGGTGGAATAACACATTATACTGGGTGGCTATATGAGCGTGTGGAGCAGATTTATAGAGTGTTGAAATCTACGGGGAGCTTATATTTACATTGCGACTGGCATGCAAATGCCTATATCCGTGTGGATATTCTGGACAAAATTTTCGGCATGAATCATTTTAGATGTGAGATTATTTGGCAGCGCCATAATTCCCATAATGACGCAAAAAAGAAATTTTCCGTACTCACCGATACAATTTGGTATTATACTAAATCGAATAAATCCATCTACAATCCCATTTATGGTTCTTTAGACGAAAAATATACCGACAGTTTTTATAAATATGATGACGGTGATGGGAAAGGCTTATATAAGTTAGTGGATATGTCGAGCCCAAATTCACGACCAAATATGATGTATGAATGGAAAGGATTTCCATATCCGCTAAAAGGATGGCGCTATAAAAAGGAAACAATGGAAATATTAGATAATGAAAACAGAATTTTTTACCCCAAGGATACAAGCGGAAAATTTGATTTATCAAAAAGACCTCGTTCAAAAAAATATTTAAGTGAAACAAAAGGACAATTATTAAGCAATTTATGGTTTGATATTCGAAATGTACAAGGCAGTTCCAAAGAGCATATCGGTTACCCTACACAAAAGCCGTTAGCTTTATTAGAGAGAATAATAAAAGCAAGCAGTAATGAAGGTGATGTGGTACTTGACGCATTTTGCGGCGGAGGTACAACACTGGTTGCAGCGCAAAAGTTAAATAGAAGGTTTATAGGGATAGACCAGTCTGTGCAAGCAATAGCAGTATCACAGGCAAGGTTGGAAAAGGAACAAGATTTATTTTCAGCCACTTTTAGCGTGGAGCGGTATAAATATGATTATGAAGCAATCCGCAATCAGCCTGCATTTGAGTTTGAAAGTTTTATAATAGAGCAGTTTGGCGGTAATAGCAATAGTAAGCAGCGCAGCGATGGTGGAATAGACGGCATTAAAAAAGAAGCTGGTTTATCCGTGCCGATACAAGTGAAGCGCAGCGATAATATAGGGCGAAATGTTATAGACAATTTCAAATCAGCAATGGCGCGTTTTGATAAAACTTGCAAGCGTGGATATATAATAGGGTTTTCGTTTGGGAAAGGAGCGGTAGAAGAGGCGGCAAGATTAAAAAGAGATGAGGGAATAGAAATAATATTGAAGAAAGTAGAAGAAATAATTCCAATAGCAAAACCGCCGCGCATAGAGATTAGCTATGAATGGAAAGAAGCAGGAACAAAGAAGGATAAAGAAATAACCTTTGTTGCCAAAGGGGATAAAGTAGAGATATGGCAATGGGATTTTGAGTATAATGAGGAAAAAGGATTTAAGGGAGAGATAATGCTGGATAAAAAAGGAAAGCAGACGAAAGTATTATCAACGGGAAAATATCAGATAGCAGTAAGGGGAGTAGACAAAGACGGATTAGAAGCAATAGAAGTCATAACCATAGTAATAAATGGAGGTGTGTGTAAAGAATAAATTAAAGTAAAAATAAGGGTAAAAATAAAGTTAAAAATCAACTTTACAAAGAAGGGTTATAAACA
Source organism: Candidatus Endomicrobium procryptotermitis (assembly GCA_031279415.1). Taxonomy (NCBI): domain Bacteria; kingdom Pseudomonadati; phylum Elusimicrobiota; class Endomicrobiia; order Endomicrobiales; family Endomicrobiaceae; genus Endomicrobium; species Candidatus Endomicrobium procryptotermitis. The sequence continues at coordinate 53,493 of JAITIP010000025.1, forward strand.
AAGATAATTATTTTATATTTCAAAAACAACATTCATTGACAAGCAAAACTAAAATGAATATTTAAACCCAAAATTACCATATATATTATTGTATCCGTCACTAAAATAACTTGCATTTACAAAACGTCAGCCTGCTTCAAAACATTCAGAGAACCGCCCATTTCTGAACTTGAAAAAATAATGACTGCCAGCAAAACTAATAGTAATTTTTTCATTTTTTATCTCACTTTTTATTTTATTATTAACCTTCTGCCCTGCGGACTTTCCACGGAAGCGGGAAGCCTAGTTTAAAAATGGATTGCGGCTCGCAGTCCGCAATGACAACTGATACCGGAGGTTCATTATTTTTTGTTGGGGTTTTTAGTTAGGCAAATAAAAAGGCGGCAAAATATCTGAGCCATTTCACTAACTCGTATAATCGCCGCCTATGCCTGCCTCAATTAAGAGGACAGGCACAAAGCAAACGATTATTTTAGGAGTAAAATGTGCCCTGCAAACTTTTTTAATGATAAATCAGGATTTAAATTTCATCAAGTTTCATTTTCATTTCTTCTGCATATTTGAGAAATTCTTCTTTATCCCTTCCCGATAAAACTGCTACAGGCGGGGTTTTCATCGTTAGAAAGTTTACAAATTTACCATTTTTTTTAATTCTGAAATCAAGATGCGGACCTGTTGCAAGTCCAGTACTGCCGACATATCCTACTATTTGTCCTTGTCTTACTCTTATGCCTCTTCTTATTCCTCTGCCATATTTTGACAGATGTCCGTAAGATGTTACATACCCGTTTGAATGCCTAACTTCGACGTAATTGCCGAATCCGCCATTTTTTTGAGATTTTGTAACGGTTCCATCGCCGATTGAAGATACTGGTGTTCCGGTAGGAGCTGCATAATCTATACCAAGGTGAGGTCTCACTATTTTTAATATCGGGTGAAGCCTGTTCGGATTAAATTTTGAACTTATCCTTTTAAATTGGAGCGGCGCTTTTAAAAATGCACTTCTTACAGACTTTGCATTTTCATCGAAATATCCAAATTTTCCTTTTGCTGTTTTAAACAAAATGGCATTATAAATTTTTTTACCTGATTTATATCGTGCAGCGATAATTTTTGAATATGACTGTACATTTTTCTTTGCTATGGTTTCAACCTCATAGATGATTGTAAAAGCGTCGCCTTGTCTTGTGTCGGTAAGAAAGTCCATCTGCCATGCAAATATGTCAGCAAAAGATATAATTAAACTGGACTGCACACCTTGTCCTTCCATAGCGTTCCACAAAGACGAATCTATCGTGCCGGATATATTGAAAGTAGATAGTGTTTTTGCAAGAACTTTTTTTGAAGATTCGATTGAACCGTCATCCATCTTTTGTATTGAGTAAAAAGATTCTCCTGCGGGATAATACCAAAAGTTTATCCATTGCCCTGTTGTTGTGGAATAGACGACTTCAAAAAAGTCTCCCGCGTTAATTTTTCCGATTTTGAATCCTATTTTGCCCAGTTCTTTCTTTATTGCCGTTTTATCATTGTCTGCAAGCCTTGTTTTCTTTAAAGCCAAATCAAAAGAATCTCTGTAAACGATTACGGTTTTCTCAATATCCATAATATATTCTACAGGTTCGGGTTTAAATTCGAGCTTGCTTATTTTTGTGAACAATACCCATGAATATGCGGCAGCCGTTACGATAAATGTGATAATGCAAATATATATTTTTCTTAATTTTTGATTCATTTCTGGACTATTTTACAAGATTTGCGGCATTTTGACAATGTCGGAATAATTATGATAAAATCCATTTAGTTATTACTATATTTTGAGATTAAAAAATGGAGATTTGCCATGGCAGAAATTAAAGCTTTTGATGCAGTAAGATATCCACAAGAAAATATTACAAACTATATATGTCCTCCTTACGACGTTATAAACCCGCAGGAAAAAGCAAGGCTTCAAAAACTTTCTCCTTACAACATAATAAATGTCGAATTGCCAGATATCAAAGGCAAAAAAAATAAATATGTCAATGCATCAGAAATTTTTAAAAGCTGGATAAAAGAAGGCGTTTTAAAGTATGACGGCAAACCTGCATATTATTTTTACGAACAGGTTTTTGAAGACCACGGGATAAAAATGACAAGGAGAGGCTTTTTTGCCGCTTTAAAACTTGAAAATCCGCATTCCGCAAAAGGTTCAGTAAAACCCCATGAAAAAACTTTGGCAAAGCCTAAAGCCGACAGGTTAAAACTTCTTAAAGCCGTAAAAGCAAACATCAGTCCGATTTTTGGACTTTTTGACGACGGGAAAAAGAATATTGTCGATTTATGCAGAAAAATAGCAAAAAGTCGTCCCGAAGCTACGGCGAGAGACAAAGAAGGAACTTTCCACAAACTCTGGATAGTTTCCAACAGCGAAATAATATGCGATATTGAAAAATATCTCGTAAATAAAAAGATTTTTATCGCTGACGGCCATCACAGATACGAAACCGCATGGAATTACAGTCAGGAAAGAAAAACAAAAGATAAAAAATATTCTTCAGATAAAGCGTACAATTATGTTTTGGCTTATCTTTGCCCTATGGAAGATCCTGGAATTTCGATTTGGCCTACTCACAGAGTTATTGAAGAGCCAAAAAATCTTGAAGGAAACATTGAAAAATATTTTGATGTGCGGCCTTTAAGCGATTACGCAAGATTTTTAAAAAAAGACATACAGCCGATGCTTATATATAAAGGTGGAAAATACAGAACGCTTACCATAAAAAAAGAAGGGCTGCTTAAAAAAGCTATGCCGGATAAATGCAAAGCTTACAGATATCTTGCTGTCAGTGCTTTGCATTATGTACTTATGCCAGACGTGGACGCTTCGGAATTTACTTATGTTAAAGATGATAAAGAGGCCGTAGTTCTTGCCAAGAAAACAGGGAAAATAGCCATTATTGTTCCGGCTACTCCTGTAGAATCTTTGCAGGCTATCAGCTTAAATAATGAAATGATGCCTCAAAAATCCACATATTTTTATCCTAAACTTGCAAGTGGAATTGTGATAAGAACGATATGACACTATTGATAGACATTTTTATACTGGTAAGCATCGCTTTAATAGCTTGGTTTGGCTGGTCCGCGGGGCTTACCAGAAGTTTTTTTGCCGTTTTGGCGGGATTTGTCTCGATTATGGCTGCTGAAAAATATCCTTATCAGTTCGGAATAAACTACTATTTAATTTTTGCAATATGTGCTTTGGTTTCTTATATGGCCGGCGCATTTGTTCTCAGGATTGTTCGGTTTTTCTATATGAATTTAATTGATAAAGCAGGCGGGGCGGTTTTGAGCGTTTTGGTATGGTTTATCGTATGTATAAATATTGTAGTTCCATCGCTTACTTATGGGACGCATGCGCTGGACGGCACAGCGCGTTCTTTTTACAAAACCATTTCAGCTTCAATGCATAAAAACATACCAATTTTTAAAGGATATGTGCCGGTGCTGCTTGAAAATAAAGTAATCGCAAGACAGAGCAATAATGAAAATCAATAAAATTATTATGGAGAAGTCATGAAAAAATTAAGATTGGGGTTTCCCAAAGGAAGTCTTCAGGATTCCACTTTAGAACTATTTAAAAAAGCTGGGATAAGAATAAATGTTTCCTCGCGTTCATATTTTCCTTCATGCGATGATGATGAACTTGAAATAATGCTTATTCGTTCACAGGAAATGGCAAAATACGTGCAGGACGGATTTTTTGACTGCGGACTTACAGGTTTTGACTGGATATGCGAAAGTGGAGCAAAAGTCAAAGAAATATGCGAATTAAATTATGCAAAGTCAGGATTCAGACCGGTGCGCTGGGTTTTGTGTGTTCCTGAAACATCAAAAATAAAATCCATAAAAGATTTGCGGGGAAAAAGGGTAGCTGCGGAACTTATAAATTACACCAAAAAATATTTTGCAAAAAATAAAGTAAAAGCAAACATTGAATTTTCATGGGGAGCTACGGAGGCCAAAGCCGGCAGCCTTGTCGATGCAATAGTTGAGCTTACTGAAACAGGTTCATCGTTAAGAGCGAATAAGTTGAGAATAGTTGAAGAACTGCTTACTTCAACTACAAGATTTATTGCAAATGATAAAGCTTTGGCAGACAAATGGAAAAGAGAAAAAATTGAAAATCTTGCAATGCTGCTCAGCGGTGCTTTGGCGGCCGAAGGAATGGTTGGCTTAAAAATGAATATTATGCGCAAGTCGCTGAATAAAATCACAGCTGTTCTGCCTGCATTAAAAAAACCTACAATTTCACAGCTCAGCGATGAAAATTGGCTGGCTTTGGAAGTCATAATCGAAGAAAAAACGGTAAAAAAACTTATTCCCGCTCTTAAGAGAGCCGGCGCAGAAGGAATAATTGAATATCCGTTAAATAAAATAATTTATTGATGCATAAGGAAAGAACAATGAGTGAGATAAGAGTTCGTTTTGCCCCTTCTCCTACGGGAGATCTTCATATCGGCGGAGTTCGTACGGCTTTGTTCAACTGGCTTTTTGCAAAAAATAAAGGTGGAAAATTTATACTCAGGATTGAAGATACCGATGAAGCACGTTCTACGGATGAATCTGTAAAAGTTATTCTAGACGCTATGAAATGGCTTGAACTCGGCTGGGACGAAGGTCCGGGAAACGAAATCGAAAAGTATGCACCTTATTATCAGATGAAAAGAAAAGAAGTCGGCATATATCAAAAATACGCCGATGAACTTATAGACAAAGATTTGGCTTATCCTTGCTACTGCACTGCTGAAGAAGTCGAAGAAATGCGCAAAAAAGCGCAGGCAAATAAACGACCACCGAAATATGACGGAAGCTGTTCATGCCTTACCAGTGAGCAAAGAAAAGAAAAAGAAGTACAGGGAAGAAAAGCCGTTATAAGATTTAGAATGCCGAAAGAAGGAAAAATCGTTCTTGAAGACCTTATAAGGGGAATGGTGGAGTTTGATAACTCTCTTCTAGACGATTTTGTAATCATTAAAGCAAGCGGCGTGCCTACTTATAATTTTGCCTGCGTTATTGATGATTATCTTATGAAAATGACTCATATTTTAAGAGGTGATGACCATATTTCAAATACTCCCAGACAAATGCACATATACAACGCGCTCGGCTGGGAAATGCCGAAGTTTGCTCATATGGCAATGATTTTGGGAGCAGACGGCAGCAGACTTTCAAAAAGGCACGGACATACTTCAGTTCTCGATTACCGTAAAGAAGGATATCTTTCAGAAGCTTTGATAAATTATCTTTCTCTGCTTGGGTGGTCTACAGAAGATAGCCAGCAGCTTTTTACAATTCAAGAGCTTAAAGAAAAATTTTCAATTGAAAGATGCGGCACAAGCCCTTCAACCTTTGATGCCGCAAAACTGTTATGGCTTAACGGGGAAAAGATACGTTCAAAACCGCCCGAAGAAATTTATGAACTTTTTATTCAATGGCTTAAGTTTACCGGCAATGAAAAAATTATTGAAAGCTGGGATAAAGATTTATTGAAAAAAGCCATAGTTCTCGAACACGATAAAATAAAACTTTTGAAGGATATACCATCTTTAGTTGATTTCTTTTTTACACAAAATCTCAATTATAATGAAGAAGCAGTAAATAGAATATTTTTAAAATCAAAAGACAGTGCAAAAGTCGTTTTAACCGAAAGTTCCCAAAGACTGCCAAACCAAACGGATTTCAGCGCTGAAGCTCTGGAAAAGTACGCCAGAGATTTATCTAAGGAAAAAGGGTTAGGCACAGGAAAAGTTTTTCACCCGATAAGAGTAGCAATTTCCGGAAGAACGCAAGGCCCAAGCCTTTTTCATATGATGGAAGTTATGGGCAGAGATGAAGTGGTAAAAAGAATAAAAACAGCCATTGAAAAATTTTTTTTGGAGGTATAAAATGAATGAAGAAAAAATTGAAATCAATCCCTATTTTTTTAATCTTGTAACTATGTTTGCTTCGGCAGCATGGCAGCAGCTTGGAAAAATGCAAAGCCAAATAGACGGGAAAATCCATAAGGATTTAAAAAGTGCACAACTCACAATAGATATGCTTCTGATGTTACGCGATAAAACAAAAGGCAACCTCATAAAAAAAGAAGAGGAACTTCTTACTTCCACTATATCGAATCTGCAAATAAATTATGCCGATGAGGCAGCAAAGCCGGCGGTACAGCCCGAAGAAAAGAAAGATAATAAGGAAGAGCATAAACATTCTGACAGCTGTGGCTGCAGCCAAGCGCCGTCAGATAAGCAATAATTTTGCAATCTTTATTTCTCTACGCCAAAAATTTATAATCTACCTGCTGTTCCTATATTATTTTTTGTGTATCTGATATTTATTGTCTCAAGTTTAATATGGCTGTTTTATGTCGTTGTGTAATTTAAAACTTATTGGTGTCTCTAAAAACTTCAAAAATTTTTCTTTTTGTAAAAGAGATGGCAGGGCTTTAGGACAAAGCAGCCCCCTTGCCAAACGCGGTATTAGCGTCTCTGCGGGGTTGCTTCATTGTTTAGATATGCCTTTTTGCGTCTACTGTTTAATTCCAGATTATCAATTGTCGGTCTTAAGGAGGTATTATGAAGATTTTTGTAATAATAGGTGGAATGTCTGTAAAGTCGATAAATAAACGGCTTTTTGAATTGATTAAACCTTTAGCTCCGGATGATTTTGAGTTTGAAAACTTTGACATATCATCGCTTCCGTTTTATTCTCAGGATATAGAAGACAACCCACCTGAACCCGTAGTTACATTTAAAGAACAGATTAAAAACGCTGATGCGGTTTTATTTATAACTCCGGAATATAACCGTTTTATTCCCGGAATTCTTAAAAACGCCATAGACTGGGCCTCAAGACCGTATGGAAAGGGTGCATGGGTTAATAAACCAGCGGCAACGCTTGGTGCAAGTATGGGAGCACTTGGAACTTTTGGGGCGCAGATGCAGCTTAAACAACTGTTATCTTTTTTAAATATGCGCGTAATGTGGCAGCCTGAAATATACTTTAATTTTTTGGTAAATGTGGATAAAAATGGAAATCTTGCCGATTCCTCAAAACCATTTTTTGAGAAATTTCTGGCAGCTTTTAGAGAGTGGATTCTCAAAAATTCATCAAAATGACAACGGCTGTTTGTAGAATTGTTAAACTACTGTTCAATGCAGGCATGTATTTTTTCTTGCAGATAAAAATTGTTTTCCATTTCTAAAATGATACGGGCATTATGTCAACTGATTTGCCAATGTCTGATGCTTTTAGTATAATCATGACCATTAACCGGCGCTGAGCAGCGCAATTTAGTCTTTACTTATAACTGATAGTTATTAATTATTTTAATTGCCCGATGGTGTAATTGGTAACACGTCTGCCTCTGGAGCAGAAGTCTCCTGGTTCGAGTCCAGGTCGGGCAGTTTTCTATTTGGTACCCAAAAACCGCAAAATCACTCACAAATCAGCGTTTCCCGTCTTTAAAATCTATTTGCGTTAGTGCAAATAAGACAAAATAAGCAAAGATAAAACAAATACTTTAATAACAATTTAATAACAATTATTTTGCTTTCGGATTGTACAGATAGCAGGTTTGAGGCTTGTCTTTTTCATATGTGCAGTTTTGCCCGGATGGGTTGTGAATGCAGAATACTTTAATAACTTGATCTCTATGTATGAGAATTTCAGTCATCGGATAGATTTTGACATCATATTGTATGCCTGATTTATGATAGCAGCGGATCTCGCTAACTTGCGCATTGCCATAATCCAACAACTGCGAGCCGATCTGCTCCTTAATATACTCACGGATTTCTTTTGATATAGTTGCTTTCTTCATAATTTATATCCTAAAACCAATTCCAGCGACAAAATAATGGTACATTATCGTGGCGTTATAATTATAACTATACATATAAGAGCGGTATTTATTTTCTGTTGTTATGAGGTTGTATCGATAACCTATGTATATATTGAAGCCATCAAAATCAATTCCTATATTTAATTTATAATAAAGAGTTCCGCTTAGCTGAGAGGTCAATACATCATCTTTAATCTCTTCGTTTATATGTCCATACCCTAATCCTGTATTAAGAACAAAATAAGTTTTACTATATAAGTCTGACGGAGCCAATGCAAACATTCCATTATATACAAAATAAATATTTGTAGAATTCAAACCGTCAACAAAATTACGATTTATTCCAAGTCCTATACCATTACCGCTATTTTCGTCTCCGCTTACATAGTAATAATATTCAAATGATAAACACCATCCATCCGAACCTGAGTTTTCCGAAACAGTTATTGTTTTTCCGCTAGAATCCTGCGATGAAACAGTAGTGAGAGATGATAATGTTTTATCAACCGATAAAAACACTTCGGTTTTACCTTTAAAAGATTCTCTCGGAGTTTTTGCTTCCGTTTCTACTTCTGCCCATAAAAAAGTTGTAGATAAGCATATAGAAATAAGCAATAATACAACTCTTTTCATTTTCTTTTCTCCAATCTTTCCATTTTTAACTTCAGAATTTCCATATCTTTTTTCAATAGTTCTATTTCTTGATTAGCAGAATTATATGCAATCGTGTTGTTTTCCCCGAGGTTGAATTGAGCATTTTCAAATAAATACTGAGGCTGTTTTCTTAAAGATTTTGCAATAATTCGCAAAGTATTTTCTGTCGGTGAGGTTTTGCCTTTAATTATACTATTTATTGTCGGTCTACTAATACCACTTTCCTTGGCTAAATCTGCCTGAGTCCATCCAAGTTCTGCCAATGCTTGTAAAATTTTTTTGCCCAAATCGGAATACTTGCTTTGCATAAAAACTCCTTCGTGGTAAAAAATACTTGACTTTTTGTTAATGATAATTTAAAATAATTTTATAAATTAAATAATTCTTAACAAAAAGTTAAGTGTTTGTTCTTTCAAATTATTCAAATTCTTGTTGATTATGGCGTTTGCATTTTTACGGTGGGCGCGCCATAGCAAGTCATAACAATCTAATAAATACTGCTTGTCTGCGAACAGTAGGGCTTCGGCAGGTTTTTTAAACGAGGTTCACTCCTCATGTCCGATACTTTCAGATTGTTAACTAACCTTAATCAAGCGGTTTCGTGTGGAGACCTTACGGTCTCCGCATGGCTTACTTCAACAAGATTTTTCTTTCCGCCTTAGTCCACCTTCTAATAAGTCTTGATACTCATTAGAGAATGTCAGCGGAGTTCAAAAGTTTTAGCAACATAAGTACCTCCTTTTGAACATAAGAATAATTTAAAGAACTTGTAAAAAAAGTAAGGATTAAAAAATGTATCTCGCAAATACTACGCAGCATTGCTATCAGCGCCAACTTAATATCAGCACGGTCAAGTATGTGCAAGATACAGCCGTGCTTAAAATAGAAAATAAGAAGCCAATGAAAAAGAGCCCCTCGCCCGAGCGGTTAAAATTCTTGGCTTCTTTTTCTATTATGGCTTTAACAGCATATCGTCAAGTTTCTTTTGCAATCGCTCGTTTTCTTGCTCTAACAGATATATTTCTTTTTCGAGTAGCTTAATTTTGTGTTTTAGGAAAGATGCAGATTTGCCTTTTAGTTCTTTGTCAATTTGTGTTTCTGAAAAATCAGGTTTTTTCGTAAGCGGAGTTATTGATTCTTTGGCTGCCGCCTCAAAGATATCAATTCCAAGAACTTCTGATATTTTGAGATATTGGCTTTCGCGCGGCTGAGCTTTGTTTTGCTCCCAACGATTATATGTGATATCGGAAACGCCAATTAATTCGGCTGCTTTCTTTTGAGAAAGACCTTTTTTAATTCTGTAATTTCGTAATAAGAGGCTCATATCAGCCCCCTTAAGAATTCGCATAATAAGCCTTTAAGAAAATTTAACTTATTGACGACAAAAATGTACTTGACAAACTCTTTAAGAAAATATAAGATACTACTATAAACTTTAATAAAATTTAAAGGATACAAAATGCACGCGAGTATAAAATCACAATTAAAAAACAACTCAATAATTAAGGCGTCAGGTTTCATTCGCGTGCTACCTGATGCAATAGAGAAGCTGGGCGGTAGAAATACCGCTCGGCTCTCGCTCATTCCTGTTTCCAAGAATACCTTGATTATATCAATTTGCTTTTTCATATTCAAATTATACAAACGCTTATGGTGGGAAAACAATGGCTTTGTTTCCCAGAGGAGCGCGAATGTTTAATGTTGAGTTTAAGCGCTTTCTTGACCGCGTAATAAATGAGAAACAGATTGAAGCCGCCACCGGCAAAAGCAAAAGCTCAATTTACAGATATGCAGAAGATCCGACAGGCGAAGATAGAAGCTCTCGCGGCGTGTCGATGCCGGTTGATTTCTTAATAGAGATAGTCACGAGCAACCGGCTTAAGAAAGAAAAGAGCGTAGTACTTTTGAAGTATCTATGCGAAGTTTGCGGATATGAACTTAAAGAAACCGCGATACAAGAAAATAAAGGGACTTGTCTTCAGCAGGCAAAAAAACAGGCTGTAGCGCATGCCTTATTTTCAGCGAAAAATTGGCAGGCTTTGCAAGACGACAGGATAGATTCAGAAGATGCGGCAACGCTTATGCCTTTGGCGGAAGAAGCCAGAGAGGAAATGACAAAGTATATAGCTTTTTTAAGAAAGAAAATTAACGGAGCAAAAAAATGATCAAAGAATTTTTTACGAGAAAGGATTTAGCGGAACGCTGGTGCTGCACTCCGCAACACGTAAGCAATATGGTGCGGAATGAAGAAATCCCGGCGCCTATACCAATTTCAAAGCGCGTGAATATTTGGAAAGCAGAAGATATCGTACGAATTGAGAAGGAAAAACAAAGAAAAGCAGAAATCAAACTACAGCCGATATTAAAAGCCGGAGGATAATATGAAAAAAATTAAAGAATTTTTCAGGAAAATTTACAGGACATTCGACTGGTTAGAAGTTTCTAAATACATCCTTTTATTTATCGGATTTATACTTTTTCTTTTTGCATCCTACCTTTTTGTAAGAGATACATTTATAAAAAAACATTCTCACGGCTACGGCTACCGGACTCCAACGATCAACGGCACTTTTGTTCCTGAAGATAGTAATGAAGCGGCGGAATATCCGGCAAGCGAATATCAATATTTTTCCGTGGCGGGAGGATATTACGTAATTGAGAAATCCGATGAAGCCGAGCAGGCATTTGCTGCAAAAATCTGGAATGAACAAACTCTTTCAACTTTGTTTTGTGAGGGGGATATATGTGCATGAAAGTTTGTATCGGATGCGGCTCTGACTATATAGGAAATTGCGGCTGTGGATGTTCTGAAAATATTGAAGACAGAGAAGACTATTGCTCTGACTGTAAAAGTGCGCCGTGTCGTTGTGATGAAGAATATGAAAGACGTAGGGAGGAGTGATGGGAAGCATAGTACAAACATGCAAAGAATGTCATCAGGCTTTTACTCTTGATACTCGCGATATTGAGTGGTTTAAAAGCAAAGGGTTAAAAATCCCGAAAAGATGCAAAAGTTGCAGAGGCAAGAATAAACAGAAGGATAAATAAGGATTAACGGAGGATTAAAATGGATGTTAAAACAAGAACTGAGCAGTTAAAGAAGTCGTTAGAAAAGGCAAAGTGGGAGGTTACTTGGCACCGTGAACATCTTACAAATGCCGAAAGTGACGTAAAGATGTTTGAGGACGAACTCGCGCGGCTGGAAGTTTTGCAAAAAGCGGGGGTGACAAATGCCTCTTAAAAATTTTATATGCCCGGACGGCGGGCTTATCACTCCACAAAACTGTCTTATAGAAGGCGGATGCCGCTGTAATTCCAGATGCGCGACAAGAAACTATTTAACGCTTGCCAGCCGTGAAAGAATCTGGACAGGAAAACCTTCAACCACGCAGCTTATACAAGGTACCATTTGTGCCTTTCTAAAACTTACCAAACCATACGATATCACACCTGACAGCCGCGCTTTTATGATCAACGGCACGATGGCACATGCCAGACTTGAAATCCAAGACGATGAACTTTCAAAAGCAGAAGAGGTTTTCAGTGATGAGAATGTATCAGGTATCGCTGACATAATCGAAGAGGAAAACGGTATTTTGACGCTTTGGGATTATAAGACTTCCGGCAGTTATAAAGTAGCAAAAGCTCTCGGATGGCATGTCATAGAAATTGAGACAACCGAAATTTATAAAAGCGGGAAGAACAAAGGTCAGCTCAAAAAAATAAAAGAACTGCGGCAAGATCCTGAATTTATAGATGTGCGGGATTGGGCGTTGCAGCTCAATTTTTATCGCATCCTCGCAGAAAAGAAACTCGGTAAAAAAATCACCCGCTTAAGAGTTCAGGTTATTGTCCGCGATGGCGGAACTTACATAGCCCGCGGGCGCGGTATTGTCCGCAATGTGTATCCGATTGATATTCCGATAATTCCGTCCGCCGAAATTATTGCTTACTTTGACGCTAAAAGAGCCGCACTGCTTAAAGCGTTGGAACAGGGCTACTGGAATGAAATCTGCACGAAAGAAGAGAACTGGGATGGAGTGAAGTGTGCGAGATACTGCGAAGTAGCAGAGTATTGCCCTTATGGAAAATACTTGAAGCAAGAAAAGAAAACGGAGGAGCAAATGATTAAAGGTTTATCTGAAGTAACAAGAATGCCTCGTCTTGGACATTTGCGGCTTGGAATTAAAAAGGTTTCAGAGAAGTCTGGCAATGAATATCCAGCTGAAGTTGACTACTTTGTAATCGATCCGGCAACGCCTGTGGAAGCTGAAAGAAAAAGTTTGATTGATGCTTTCAATGCTTTGTTTGCCGACGCAGATGGAAAGCCGAGAAGTATTGAAATAATGCTACCTGTAGACAATGAAGAGTTATTATTCCCAACTTACTACAAAAGATACGGAAGCGGTACATCTTTGCAGTGCAAAGGCGACGGCGTTGAAGCTGTATGTCCATCGCAGGAATTTGCCGAAGGACTGAAAGAAATCGGGAAGACTGAAATGGGGGTTAAAGTCGAATGTGCAGGCAGAGATTGTCCGTATTACAAAAAAGGTAAATGCGCTGAAAACGCAGTACTGAATGTCTTTATACCAAAACTTCCGGGCGCTGGCGTATGGCAGATAGTAACGGGCAGTATTAACTCAATACTCAATATTAATGCAAGCATACGCACGATACGCGCTATTGCCGGCAGGGTTAACATGATACCACTTACGCTCAAGCGCGTACCGCAGGAAACCGCGCACGAAGGCAAAAAAGCGACTCATTATCCGCTTATGATTGATACAGGGATTAAGCTTGCCGAAGTTCAAAGATTGGCGACAATCGATCCGACAAAGGCACTGTTGCCTGCGGCTGAAATAACAGACAAAGACTTATTATTGTCTGATGGCTCAGTTGTAGATAAAGAAACCGGCGAAATCAAAGAGGCTAAACCTCAGCCTGCTGAAGTTGTGAATGATACTGGCGAAAATATAGGTTTTGGCGAAGAATTAAACGAAGCCGGTAAACGAAAACTGATAATCAAAAAAATGCAACAGCTTTTTGACGGCGACAACGACAAATGCAAAGCCGCGCTTAAAGCCAATGGTTATAAGAGTAGCAACGATATTCCTGCGGACAAACTCGACGGCTTCCTTGCGATGATTCAAACAGAACTAGACAACAAGGCGAAAAAATGAAACTGCGATACTCGGCATTATTCCATTACTTTTTTTGCATAGCTGATTTTATGGAGCGCGAAATACCCAAGCGCGCGGGTTTTCGCTGGGATACGAAGCAAAAGCAATGGGTAACTACTAATGTCGAGTCCGCTATGAAGTTGTTGGAATATGCAGACCCCATGACAAAAGAAATTCTGCAGAAGAAAAAAGAAGAGTTGTCAGCGACAGTTGAAGCAAGTAAAAAGGCTATGGCAAATATCAATCTCTTGCGGCCGCAGGGGCTTGAATATCTGCCGTTTCAGAAGGCTGGCATTGAATTTTGTATGAACCGCAGAAATGTTTTATTAGCAGACGAGATGGGGCTTGGTAAAACTATCCAAGCAATTGGCGTAATCAATAATGTGGAGACGGTCAAAAGGGTAATTGTTATAACAACCGCTTCTACAAAATTGAATTGGCTTGCCGAATTGCAGAAATGGCTTACCAAGCCTCTTCACTGTGCGATAGTTGATACTTCTGCACAGCTAGACCTTAGTAATCAAGATGTAATAATTGTTGCTTATAGCCGTATTGTAGGGCTTCTGGAAGCATTAAAAGAAGCTGAGTTTGATCTGTGTATTGTTGATGAAGTTCATTACACGAAATCTAGTAAAGCACAGAGAAGCAAAGCAGTAAAAGCAGTCTGTAAAAAGGCGATAAGAAACATTCATATGACAGGAACTCCGATATGTAATCGTCCGGCAGAGTTGTTTCCGATAATCGAGCGGCTCGGTTTTGATATGAACTGGATTGAATACATTCGGAAATACTGCGGCGCTTACCGCAATACTATGGGCTTCTGGGATACAAGCGGAGCAAAAAACCTTGATGAACTGCAGACAAAGCTCCGTGGCACCATTATGATTCGCCGTATGAAGTCGGATGTACTGAAAGAACTGCCGTCAAAAATAAGACAAGCAGTAGTCCTTGAGGCTGACACAAAGGAACTCCGCGATGCACTTAAAGAGGAAAAGCAATACGCTAATGTCGCAGAGCAGTACATTGACAAAGTTAAGGATTTACAGTCGCAGGATGCGTCATTCTTTGAAATGACGATCGCAAGAAAGAATACGGCTATTGCTAAAGTTCCAGCGGTTATAAAGTTTGTTGAGGATCTGCTTAAAAACACGGACAAGGTTGTTTTATTTGCACATCATAAAGACGTCATAACGCCTATAATGCAAAATTTTGGTGCTGTTGCGGTTAAAATCTCCGGGGATGACAAAGTTGAGGACAGACAGGAATCAATAAAACAGTTTCAAAACAATCCGAAAATTAAAATATTTGTAGGTTCGATTCTTGCTGCTGGAGCCGGTATCACATTGACTGCGGCATCTACAGTTGTGTTTGCGGAATTGGATTGGACGCCTGGCAATATGCAACAGGCGGAAGACAGATGCCACAGGATCGGGCAGAAGGACACGGTTATGGTTTATCACTTAATTGTTGACGGCAGTATGGATGTGAAAATATCAAAAATGCTGATTGATAAGCAGTCAAACATAGATAAGGCCTTAAATGCGGCTGAACTAAAAAAAGGAGCTTAACAATGGGGAAAAAAAATAAAAAAACATCAGAATTTCACGAAATGGAAAGCAAGCAGTATCATAATTACGAACATGTCTTTAACTTTGATGAAGAAAAAGCAAAATCGCAGGAGCTTGTAAGGTCGCACGGCGATCTGGCGGAAACTAACGCAGAGCGCAAGATTGAAATGGACAGATTTAATCAACGCTCAAAGGAAATAGTTAAAAATATTGACCGCCTATGTAATGAATTGAGAGAAGGCAAAGAACAGCGCAACGGAGAATGCATTGTCAAATATAATCCCGAGCTCACACACGTCTATGTATTCCATCCGGATACGGGATCGGTAATATTTGACCGTGATCTTGATATGGTGGAACGGGCAGAAGTTAAAGATGCTTGGGATGCCATGCAGAAAAAAGCGGCTAAAGGAAAGAAAACAAAACCTTATATTCCGCCGTTTTTACTGCCGCCCGCGGAAGAACCAAAGAAAGAAAAACCTGAAAACGTTGTTGAAACTACGGTGGCGCAGGAAGATAACAATGAGAATGGAGTGCAAAGTGGAGAAGATGAACAAAACTAAAAAACCCATTGTCTACATCTCTGGAAAAATCACAGGCGAAAAATACTACAAGCGAAAATTTGCCGATGCAGAAAGAAAATTAAAAGCTGCGGGGTATGAAGTTTTAAACCCAGCGCGAATGATTAAAGTCGAAAAGTGGAAAAGATACGATGATTATCTGAAAGAGGCTTTTATGCTTTTATTTCAAGCAGATTTCTTTTACGCATTGCCGTGCTGGGTTGATTCAGACGGCGCAAAGGCAGAGTTTGCATATGCGATAGCCCTTGCGAATAAAGGGCGAATGTTCATTTTGGACAATACAAAACTTGCCGCTTGAGTAAGCGGATATATCCGGATAAGTCCAGACGAATGTTCTTTTTTATTTTGCAGCGCGAGAGGGCGGTGGTGATCAGGATGACACGTTGGTGACGGCGCCGAATAATCCAAAGAGGCAGGTTCAAGTCCTGCCCGCCTCAAATAAATAGAAAGGAGAATAAAATGCCTAATCATATAAGAAATGTTTTCAAAAAAGTATCAGATCCACATGTTTATAAAAAAATAGCTTTGAATAAAGATGGCGACAAGAGTAGAAAAGCCGAACTGAGACTTGCATTAAAAAACTGGGATGAGAATATAAAATTCATTGAGAATGAAGCAAAAACACTGTACGAGAGCACGAAATGAAGCAAAAACTTAAACCAATCCCATCAATAAAAAAGAAACTTGACTCTCTTTGGAGTGAGAAAGTAAGGGCGCGCGACTGCAAGTGTGTGATGTGCGGCAAATCCGGCAAAGGCCTGCAGGCACACCACTACATAAAGGCTAAAGCGCGCAGCCTTAAATATCGCTGGGATCCACGCAATGGAATAACACTGTGTTATGGATGTCACATGTACACAGTTCACATGACGGCATCTTATGAGGCAGTATCAAGATTGGTTGATTACGCAGTTAAAAATGAGCTTCTTACAAATGCTGAACTCGCAGAAATAGTCAATGATAAAGAGGAGAGGGATTTACGAACTGATCGTGGCTTTATGGAAGCAGCACGTCTTAATCTGGAGGAATATAATGGCTGAAAATAAAAAATATACGCTTGATCAGAAACGTGAATGTATAAAACGTGAGCTTGGGTACCGTAAGAGCGTTTATCCGAGGCTTGTGACACAAGGTAAGATCAAGCGGATCACGAAATAAGCATAATGCAGGCAGTTCTTGACGATCTGTACAAGAAGAAAGCGCCGGGGGAACTTCTTTAGATGCTGACTCATGGTTCTTTCTTCTCGGGTGTGGGTTGCTTTGATTTGGCAGCTAAGCGTTGTGGCATTAAGAGTATCTTTCATTGTGAAAGGGAATATATGGAGAGAGGAGTGGACTTTGGAATGAATATTACAAAATTATATGCAATGTTAGACCACCATACATTATTGCCGAAAACTCTTCAATGCTGCTTATTCGAGGATTCGAACGAGTCATTGCCGATCTTTCCAAAATCGGGTATTGCATTGAATGGAAAACTATACGAGCGAGTGATTTCGGATATCCACATAAGAGAGAAAGGCTTTTTATCATTGCCTACACCAGTAAAATGCGATGCAAAAATAATATTGAAGAAAGTATCTTCATTCCGAAAATATTACGACAATGGACATCAAGACAAGTTGCTTTACCAATGCCAATTAAACGGTATGACTCCGAGACAAACTTTGACGGTTTACGAATTAATGATGGGTTTGCCGGAAAATTGGACGAAGATTTTAAAAGAAGAATAGAATGTTGCGGTAATGCGATAGTTGTAGATATTGCGCAAGCTTTATTTGAGTGTATTCAATATTTTAATGAAAGGATCGATTGTTAATGCAAAAAGAAGTCATTGGAAATCATATCCTATATTGCGGAGATTGTCTCGAAGTGATGACTGAACTTGGAGGTAAAAGCATTGATTTAGTGTTTACGGATCCGCCTTATTATGATGCTGTGGAAAAACTTAATTATCATAAGCAGCGGTCAGTGACGAAATTAGGAGTAAAGACCCGGAGCTATAAGAAGTTCAATAATTGGAAAGTACCTAAAAACAATGTTTATCAGGAACTTTTACGGATCTCAAAAGAGCAGATAATTTGTGGTATTAATTATTTTTCAGACTTTGTTGATGTCCCTTCAGGCAGAATTATATGGGATAAAAAGAGATCCGGTAGGCTTCCTTTTTCTGATGCAGAAATAGCATCGGTTTCAATGATCGAAACTGTGAAAATGTATAGGTTCAGATGGGACGGCATGCTTCAAGAAGACATGAAAAATAAAGAAAATAAGTTCCACCCTACCCAAAAGCCAGTAAAGTTGATGTGTGATATTCTAAGGGATTTTTCTAAGGACGGACAGACTGTTTTTGATGGATATGCCGGAAGCGGCAGCTTTGCTATAGCCTGCGAAAGACTAGGGCTTAGTTATATAGGCTGCGAAATAGAAGAATATTATTTTGATAAGGCCTGCCGTCGACTTGAAAATGAGTTGAAACAGCCAAAACTTAATTTAATCCAAAATCAGATAAAAGCAGATCAGATTCAATTAAATATTTAGCATAAATAAAAATAAGGAAGGAACACATGTCAAAAATCATTTACTTGGACACAGAAACAACCGGATTGGACAAAGAGAAGAACGATATTATTCAGGTGGCCGGAATCATCGGGAAGCATGTCAATAAATTTGATAAAACAGACAAGTTTTATCTCGCCGGACAGAATGTGAAGTTTGATCTTGAGTTCTTACACTCATGGGCTAAGAAAAACGGTGATATTTATCTTGGGTCATACTTTTGGTGGTATGTGATAGATTTATACGTTTTCACGGCCGCTGCAAAAGCGTGGGGCTGGTACGAATTTGAAACGTTAAAGCTCTCTGATGTTTGCAAAACTCTTAAAGTGGAAATTGAGAATGCACATGACGCTTTAGCTGATATTGAAGCAACGAAAAAGTGTATAGAAGTGTTTAGATTTGCAATTCCGTTTTAAAGGAGGTTTGTTATGGGGATATTTAAGGAGTTGGAAGATTTTAATGAATCGCATAAAGCGTGTATAGATTCTTTTGTTTCACGCGCGCTAGCAAAAGAATACGAAGAGAAAATAAAACGAACTAAGCAGAAACTCCGAGATATGATCGAAAAAAAAGAAAACGAAAATGTTAAGGATATTAATTTTGAAGAGGATAATTATGACGCGGGCTATGCGGTTGCCTGTTCCGATATTAAGGAGGAGCTATGAGAGAAAAGAGAATTACAGTTGTTGAGGTTGGGAGCAGACAATGTCCATTAGCCACAAGCATTGACGGATTAAAAATAATCTGTAAAAAAACAGGAGAGACAGGGGATTGCGATTTGAATTATAGCCGCTGTAAACAAGGTCTTACCGAATTCGATCTACTTAAAAGAATGAAAAAAGCATATAAGAAAGCAGTTGATGAATATATAAAGAATAGACCTGAAGGCATAAATGAGTTGCATGAGCCGACATTGCATAACATCGGAATGAAAGCAGCGGTGGAGGCTTTGAGATGAAAGAAAAAATAAAATATGAAGTTTTGAAACTTGTTGGCGATGAAAGAGAAAGGCAGGATAGAAAGTGGGGTGAGCAAAACCACGATTTGCCATTATGGGTAGGAATCCTTGGGGAAGAATATGGCGAATTTTGTCAAGCAGTAAACGAAACAGTTTTTGATAACGGCACTGAAGAATATAAAAAGGGCGGCATGGATAATATCGTGAAAGAATTGACACAGGTTGCCGCTGTTGCAATAGCGTGTCTTGAGTGTATAAAAAGAAATCAGGTAAGTAGAGAGGTATAAAATGCAAGAACTCTTAAAACAGGTTCAGGAGATTTTTCCGAAAGCTGAAATGCTAACGGATGATTGTATTCTTTTAGAAGATAGCCTTTATTTTCGTTACAACGCCGTCAAAGATGAATATTATATTGCAACAACTGACAAAAAACGCTCTTATGGCGCAGAAAAGATTAAAAGAGTGCTTGAGTTGCCACTCAGGCAAAAGGAGCAAGTAAATGCCAAAAATAACGATTAAAGGTTTTAATATGCCGAAAAACTGTAATAAATGTCGTTTATCCTCAACAAAGGTTGCGTCCGGAAACTTAGTCCTATTTGAATGTTATATTACGGGCAAAGAAGTAGATTTTAATTACGGATATGAATACAGACCATCATACTGTCCACTTATAGAAATTGATAAAGGAGAATAACGTGGCAAAAGATACTTTCTATTTTTCACACGATTACGGCGCGAGGAATGACCCTAAAATGCAGAATCTGTTAATGGCTATGGGGCATGAAGGCAAAGGGCTTTATTGGGATATAATTGAGTTTATGTACGAACAGGGCGGATATTTAAAACTTGATGACATTGACACAATCGCATTCTCACTCCGTACAAAGCCAGAATTAATCCATGAATTAATTAATAATTTCGGGCTATTTGAAAAAGATAAAAAGCATTTTTACTCAAAATCTGTTTTAAAAAGACTTGATAAGAGGGTTGAAAAATCAGAGAGAGCAAAAGAGAGCGCAAGTAAAAGATGGCAAAAAAAAGAAGTTGAAAAATCAATCAAAAATGCGAACGCATTGCGAACGCATTGCGAAGGCAATGCTAAAAAGGAAATGAAAGGAAATGAAAGGAAAGGAAAGGAAAAGAAAGAAAATGAAAGAAAGGATACACAAGGAAAACAAAATGAAAACAAAAACGGAAAAACCCCAGCGGGTGTAACGCCACCCGCACCCACTCGTTCTGCTTTACCAGACCAAAACGGCAAAAACACACCACCAAGCGACACAGCCAAACAGCCTATGGCTTGGAATGAACAAAGCAAGTATGCTCAGAGACTTGGCATATCTGCTGGGTTATCCGAGCAGATCATCGCAATCGCAAAAGAAAACAAGATAATGCTGTATCGTCAGCATTGGGAGTATTTTGCGGCGAATGCGAACATGAGCGTCTTGCTGCCGATTTTACAGAGCATGGCTGACGCAAGCAAGAAGAGAAACAAATCAGGATTTCAGCCCATAGGAAGCGGATAATCGGTCGCTGATACTTCTGCGATAAATCAGCAAATTTTAGGCACAACAAAATTTAAAACTTGAGAGGATGAGGATGAATAAAGATAATGAAACATCAAAAGTAAAAACCGAAGTCATAGATGGAATACCGTCAAAAGTAGTAATGCTTGGACGCAATCTCTGCGAAAATTGCTATGGAGAACCTACGAAGTGCGGACATTTTGAAAAGGCAAAGTTCGGAGAGGGGATGACAAAAAGCGGAGTGAAACTACCTTACTGCGTGATCGAGTGCGATAGTTATGATTCCCGCACGGGTGTCCGCTGCTATGCTTGCGCCCGGTGCAAGAAGCCGCTCGGCGGCGGAAGCGGTCTTACTTCAAGAACTTTAAAATACGGTAAGCAGAAAATATACGTCTGTCAGCATTGCTATGCCGTGATAGAATCTGAAATAAAAGGCGTGCGTCAGGCGGATGTTTCAGCCGGCGGAGTGAAGCGGCGCGAAGTTATTACATCACCGATAACCACGGCAGATGTGAAGAAAAAGGAGAAAGCGAAAAATGAATAAATATTTTATTTCTTTTGTGATTATTACTCCGTCGGTTTGCTTTGGGTATTTTAGCAAAATTCATAAAGCCTCTCATAACATTGAAACAGACGAAGGACTTGCCGCAATATCAATCGAACTTTCAGGCTGGCTACGAAGTGCGCAGAGTGTTGAGTGTAATGCACTCACAATTCTTTATTATCAGAAACTTGTAAACTTGGAAGTGAATTGAAAAATAAAACTCGACATCAAATAAACTCCGTTGCTTAATTATCGACGGAGTTTTTCTATTTGTGAAATACTTGTAAAATCATTAAGAAGTCATTAAAAAGTATTGACAAAGTAATATTGATATGTTATACTGTTATCAGAAAGAAGGAAAGGCTCTTTGTAAAAATGAAGCAAGCGGCTCGTGCAACACCGCAGAGGAGGAGGATAAAGAATGGCTCTGAAGTTGCAAAAAGTCGTCCTCACGTTTTACGCCGCGAGAACGAAAAGAAGAAAAAAGCGTAAAAAGAAAACCGCTAAGCGCGCTAACGCTTAACGGCTAAAAAGAAAGGTGCTAGACCTTCTCACAACAAGAGTTTAGCACCTTTCGAAAAAAAAAGCAAGAGGAGGTGTTTGAAATGGTAAAAGCAAAAGAAAAGGCAACTGCGTTGATTCAAATGAAAGTTACTCCGGAAAAGAAGAGGCTTCTTGAGATGTATGCTGAATTAGAAAATCGGAGTTTATCTAATTTCCTTGAGACAGCAGGGCTGGAGCGTGGGGCGCAGCTAAAGAACGAAATGGATAGAAGAGATAGATTAAAAGAAAAGATTGGAACAGTAAAAAAATAACAGTCTTGACATTTTACCTGAAAAAGAATATAACTTTGTTAGAAAGTAAAAAGTGCAAATCTCTTCCGGCGCGAGATTGCATTTGATGTAGATTAAAAAAATGTATCTTGCAAAATACTTGCGAGGTGCATTTTTTTATGGCAAAAAAAGAAGTCATGCTTACATGGCACACAGAGCAGCGCAAGGTCAGCGATCTTGTAGCGACTTCGTATAATCCTCGCAAAATCTCCGAAGCAGACAAAAAAGAACTCACGAAATCACTCCAGAAGTTTAATCTTGCCGAAATCCCGGCAACAAACACAGACAATACAATCCTTGCAGGTCATCAGCGTATCGCCGTTCTTTTGGCTCTTGGGCGCGGTAATGAGGTTATTGACGTAAGGGTTCCAAACTGTAAGCTCACAAAAGCGGAAGCCGATGAGTATATGATCCGG